>JAATGQ010000192.1 GCA_015654595.1 Chitinophagales bacterium
CGTTCACGCGGCCATCAGCAGGACCACGCCCTGTGGGATCTCGATTAAGACTACTTTTGCTAACGTGACAAGTGGCTCGAATAATATCCCGGGGACTGATGTTACGGTCGGCGATCCCCCCGGTCAGTTCCTTTTGGCGACAACTGCACTTTCTACTACTTCGCAGAACCTGGTCTTGTCGCAAGCCCCCGCAATCGCTAAAACGGTCGGGGTCCAATATGCAGTTTCTGCGGCCAACGCGCATTCTTTTATCGCACTTCCTTCCGGTACTTATACGACCACAGTTACCTATACATTGAGCGCTCTTTAGGCGTCAGGCCGGAAACTGTCATTTCCCGCCATTTTGGCAACTTTTTTGCAGATATTGCTTATATTTGAGCCATGCCAATATCCGATAATGAACCCCGGTTTTACCGCCTGGGTCCAAATCTGTGGAAAATATGTTAAGAAACCTTGTAATTATCATCTCCGTTGTAACCCTGACAGCCAGCTGCAGCACTTTAAAGCCTGCTTCTTCGAAGCCGGCAAAGGCTCCTCCTACCGAAACTTCAGGCAATGTTCAGTTCCTTAGCGATATCTCGGTCAAGCCCGGCTCGCGCCAGGATAAGACGCGTTCGTCGATCACCGCTTACAGAAGCAGCAATACGCCTGATGCGAACAAGAGCAAATCGGATGTGGCCATCGAGAACTATCCGGCCCTGCAGTTCAAGTACGCAATACTGGAGAATGCCAGCGTGGAAGAGTTGAATAATCCTAAGTTATTGAGCTTTATGGACTATTGGTATGGTACGCCTTACCATTATGGCGGTACCACACGCGATGGCATAGACTGCAGCGCCTTTGCGTTCTTGCTGATGTCTTCTGTATATGGGGTTTCTTCTCTGCCGCGTACCTCGAAAGAACAGTATGACGCAACCCATCATATCCGCCGCGAAGAGTTACAGGAAGGGGATCTCGTTTTCTTCCACACCCTGGGACGCAAACGTGCGGTAACCCATGTGGGCGTTTATCTGCGCAACAATAAATTCGTACACGCATCGGTTGCCGGCGTTCAGATCAGCGATATGAATGACGGCTATTATGACAAGCATTTTGTCGGAGCCGGTCGGGTGATCGACCAGTCGGCGGCGACTAACTTATATAACAAAAAGCCCGGTTCTTAAAACCGGGCTTTTTGTTTCTATCCTTGTTTCTTTACAATGATATAAAAATTTCGGTCGACCGATAAATTGCCATCCCCTGCGGAGGCATTGCCTGTCGCTCCCACCATATTTCCCCCTGCTTTGACGGTCCGGTGTCCAACGGCATGGCTTTCGCCTCCTTCGGTGGAACCCTGGCCGCCACTCGTGATCAGGACCTGTCCGTCTGTTGCTGCAGGCATAGTCTGCCATTCGTCGGTGGGATAGATCCATTGTTCTGCCAGATCGCCGATATAGACTTTCACCGGCATGTTAAAGCCTTTCACGCAATTGGACCAGCGATAGGAGATCGTTGTCCCGTTGGACTGGTATTGCAGTACGGGAACCTTGGTCGTGCGCAGGTATTGGTCAAATACTTTTGACAGATCTTTATGCGCATACTGGCTGATAAAGTCTTCCACCTGTTTGCTGGTCACGGTCTGGTGATAGAAGGTCTTGCTGAGGCCGTGCAGCAATCCACGGAAGGCGGAGTCGCCCATGATCTGACGGATCATGTGGATCATATTGCCGCCTTTATAATACATGTCGCCGGAGCCTTCTTTGTTGACATTGTAAACGCCGATGATGGTATTGTCGTTGGCGATGCTCTTGCGGGTTCCGATCACATAATCGTTGCCGGCTTCCGTGCCATACATATAGGAGGTATACAGGGTTTCGCTATAGTTGGTAAAGCTTTCGTGTATCCACATATCGGCGACGTCCTTGTCGGTTATATTATTGCCAAACCACTCGTGGCCGCTCTCGTGGACGATGATAAAGTCCCACTTAAGCCCCCAGCCGGTCCCGGAAAGATCGCGTCCGAGATAGCCGTTCGCAAAGTGATTGCCATAAGCGACATTGCTCTGGTGTTCCATCCCGAGATGCGGCGCTTCGACCAGCTTGTAGCTGTCTTCATAGAAGGGGTAGGGGCCCATCCAGTATTCAAACGCGCGGAGCATCGTATCGGCCTGTTTGAACTGGGCTTTTGCTTTTTCGAGGTTGTAATCCAGCACCCAGTAACTGCAGTCCAGCTGGCCTTTGATGCCGTTGAAGGTCGAAGTCCAGTTGGCATACTTGCCTATATAGGGGATGATATCGTAAGAGTTTATCGGGTTGACGACAGCCCAGGTGTAGGTGGTCGTGCCGTTGCCGTTGGCCTTCTTTGTGCGAAGTCTGCCGTTTGCGATCGCAGTAAGAGAGTCGGCGCAGGTGATATGCATCACGACACCGCTGTCCGGTTCGTCGTAGAGATGATCTTTACAGGGGAACCAGGAACTGGCGCCAAGCCCTTCATCGGCGACGCTCATCCAGGGACGGCCCTGTTCGTCTTTTGTCCAGATCCAGCCGCCGTCCCAGGGAGCATGAGCGGCTATACGAGGACTACCGTGGAATTTTATCCGGATCGTTTCGGTGCTGCCAGCTTTTATCGTCGACGGAAATTTTACGTGATACGCATTTCCTTCGCGGGTATAGGTCAGCGACTTTTTGCCCCAGCTGACAGCGGTGATCGCCATGGGCTCCTGCAGATCGATCTGCAGCGTCTGTCCGACTTCGAGGGCCTGGAAGACGATCGCATTCTCGCCTTCCACGGATTTGTTATTATAGTCGGGTGTAATAGCGAGGTCATACTTAAGCAGGTTCCACCAGGCCCTTTCGGGAGTGACGCTGCCGCGCAGGGTATCGGCGTGGGTATAGGTTCCCTTTTCAGGAGTGAGCAGTTGCGCCTTGCCGGAGAAGCCGGTAAAAAGAGAAAAGGCGGCAACCAGCGATAAAATACGACTCATTGGTTATCTTTATTTTGGGATGAAGATAACTAAACATTTTATAGCCTTTGGTTTGAATTGGACGAACGGTTGCGCAGCTCTTGCGCTGCTCCTGCTGCTGGGTTGTAGCGGCCCGGATAAAGGACCGCCAAAGAAGGTTTTTGCCTACAACGAGTCGGATGGGATCGCGACGCTGGACCCTGCTTTTGCAAAGAACAGGAGTATCATCTGGGTGATCCATCAGCTATACAGCACGCTGGTGGAAACGGACAGCAACCTTCATTTTGTGCCGGGACTGGCGCGAAGCTGGGAAGTATCGCCGGATAGAAGGGTTTGGACCTTTCATTTGCGGACGGATATATATTTTCATGACGACGCCTGTTTCCCCGGCGGGAAGGGCCGGCGGATGGCTGCTTCGGATGTGGCGTATAGTTTTAACCGGCTGTTGGACCCCGCGACGGCAAGCAGCGGCGCCTGGATCTTTCATGACCGGATCGATACGGCGGGGGCCTGGCGCCACCAATATGACAGCGCGTTCCAGGTGGTGGATGACAGCACGTTCAGGGTGAGACTCGTTAAGCCGTTTGGGCCCATCCTGGGCCTTCTTAGCATGCAATACTGTAGTGTGATCCCGGTAGAAGCCGTGACGCATTATCAAAAGGAATTTCGCAGTCATCCGGTGGGAACGGGCCCTTTCCGTCTCGTTTCCTGGGAAGAAGGGCAGGCGCTGATCCTGGGGCACAACCCCCGGTATTACGGGTTGGATACACAGGGACGTCGACTTCCCTATCTGGACGCAGTGAAGGTTTCTTTTAATGATGAAAAGGCAACCGAGTTCCTCTTGTTCCGGCAGGGACAGCTGGATTTTGTCAACGAGATCGATCCTTCTTTTAAAGATGAAGTGTTGAGCAAAAAAGGCGTGTTGAAAAAGGAATGGCAGGATAAGATCGTCTTGTCGGTTACGCCGCAGCTGAATACGGAATACCTGGGAATACTGGTTGATACGGGCAATGCGCTGGTAAAAGCTTCACCATTGCGGCTGTTAAAGGTGCGGCAGGCGATCAATTATGGGTTCGATCGCAGGAAGATGATGTTGTATCTGAAGAACTCGCTGGGACTTCCCGCGGAAAGCGGGTTTGTGCCCGCCGGCCTGCCTTCTTTTGACAGCAGCAAGGTTCGGGGATATCATTATGATCCCGGCAAGGCGCGGGAATGTTTGCGGCAGGCGGGGTTTCCGGATGGGAAGGGGATGCCGGAGGTTAAATTACTGACCATCCCCAATTATGCGGACTTTGCCAGTTATATCGCACGGCAGCTGGAAGACATCGGCCTGCATATCCAGGTCGAAGTGGTGCAGAAGAGTTTGCTGCTCGAAGAGACAGCGCGTTCGCAGGCCTTGTTTTTCCGCGGCAGCTGGCTGGCGGACTACCCGGATGCGGAGAACTATCTGAGCGTTTTTTATTCAAAGAATCCCGCTCCTCCCAACTATACGCGTTTTAGCGATCCGGTCTTCGATCGGTTGTACGAACAGTCGCTTTCCGAGCAGGTGGATTCGGTTCGCTACGCGCTCTACCAACAAATGGACCAGCGGGTGATCGATGCGGCTCCGGTTGTGCCACTTTGGTATGACGAAGTGGTGCATCTTGTCAATCCGAGGGTGAAGGGGCTGGAGGCAAACGCGGAGAATCTGCTGGAACTGCGGAGGGTGGATATAGTGCAATAAAAAAAACAATCCGGCATCGCCGGGGCGGCCGACACGAAGATGAGGCACAGCATCGCGACGCCGGGCGACAGATAAGATGCGGCCCGGAATCGTGCGGGCTGCAGGCGGATACAAAATAAAGAACCCGGCAGATACTGCCGGGTCTTGCGATTATGGTTGTGTTTTTTTCAACTTGTCCTTAAACGCCTTTTCGAACTTCTCGACCTTTGGCCTGATCACCAGGTAGCAATAAGGCTGCGAGCCATGCAGTCTGTAATAATCCTGGTGATAGTCTTCGGCAGCATAGAAAGTCGAAGCGGGGACGATCTCCGTCACGATAGGATCAGGATAGGCCTTTTCCTTATCCAGCGCTGCCTTATAATGCTCCGCCTTTTCTTTTTGTTCCTGGTCATAATAGAAAATGGCGCTGCGGTACTGGGTACCAACGTCGTTGCCCTGGCGATTGAGGGTGGTCGGATCATGCGATTCCCAGAACACTTCCAATAGTTCGTCATAACTGATGACGGTCGGGTCGTATTCGATATGGAGACATTCGGCATGACCTGTCGTACCGGTGCAAACCTCTTCATAGGAAGGATTGGCGACATGACCGCCCATAAAACCGGATGTGACCTTTATTACTCCTTTAAGTTCCTGAAAAACGGCCTCCGTACACCAGAAGCAGCCTGTGCCAAAGGTGGCAGCCGCGAGATGCGGGCCTTTTCTGGCGGCAGTGTCGCCCGAGGTAGCTGCGGCTATCGTTATCGGGGCTTTTTCTTCGCTCATAGATTCATTTTTAATAGTGGGTTGTGCAGCCGACTTACACGAGGCTGATAAAAGAGCCAGTGAAGTTACTATAGATAAAAAAAGGATGCTTTGTTTCATGGTTATTTTATTGGATTGGACAGGTAATTTACCTTCTATATACGGGGATTAAGGGTAGTCTGGACGACAGATTGTGCGTTTTATCCTTTCATTAACAGGGCATAACTCCAGGAAGCCGGGCTCAGGAGGGTTAAAAAATCATGAAAATAGTAAAGCTACTTTATAAAGTAGATTTGTAAGTTTACCTTTGTATTATGGAAAATGCCAAAATAAAACCGGTTGGATTGCCAGGGAGTGACCGCAGGACGCCTTTATCTCAGACGGGTGGCGCTCCGCCGCAGACGGCCGTTCCGTTTCAGACAACCGGTCCCTCCGCCGAAGACCTTGAAATGGCGACCGTCCTTCGGGTGACCTTCCACCGGATGATCAAGCAGTTACGTCGCGAAACGCGCAACGACGCCCGTCTGTCGCAGACGGAACGGTCTACGCTTGGACTTTTGGACCTGCACGGAGAGCTGCTGCCTTCCGATATTGCCCGGATGGAGAAGGTGACGACGCAATCGGTGTCGCAGGTGGTCAATCACCTGACGGAACTCAAGTATATCGGTAAGCGGGCCTCGGAAGAGGACCGGCGAAAGGTGCTGATATCCTTGACGGAAGAAGGAAAGGTCTATCTCGAACAGATGCGGCAGGACAAGCAGGAATGGCTGGCGAAGTCCTTGTACGAGAAAATGTCGCCGGAAGAAAAACAGCTGTTGATGGAGGCTGTGAAGTTGATGACGAAGCTGATGGATGAATAGAAGGCAAGCCGGATGCGAGTCCTGACGGAAGAATGACCAAACTGACTGATGAGGAGCTGATGAATAAATGAACAAAAGAAGATGAAGAATTTACCTGTATTTAGCGCTTTTAAAAGCCGTAACTACCGGCTTTATTTTTATGGTCAGTCGATCTCTCTGATGGGGACCTGGATGCAGCGGACAGCGGTGAGTTGGGTGGTGTATACGCTGACGCATAATAGTTTCTGGCTGGGCGTTTCGCTTTTCGCTACGCAGTTCCCCTCTTTTTTATTTTCAACCCTGGGTGGTGTGGTTTCGGATCGGTATCACCGTTTTCGCGTGCTGTTGGCGACGCAGGCGGCTGCGCTGGTGCAGTCCCTGATCCTGGCGGCCCTTGTTTTTTCAGGACATTACAAAGTATGGCAGATCCTGACGCTGGGGGTAGTGCTGGGGTGTATAAATGCTTTTGACGTTCCCGCTCGTCAGGCGCTCGTCTACGAGATGATCGACGATAAGGAGAGCCTGCCGAATGCACTGGCCCTGAACTCTTCGATGGTCAACCTGGCAAGGCTGATAGGTCCGGCTGTCGCGGGTTTTGTGCTGCATAAGTTTAACAGCGGGGTTTGTTTCCTGCTGAACTCGATCAGTTTCCTGGCTGTGATCGGCTCCCTCCTTCGGATGAAACTGCCGGCCTATGTTCCGGCGGTGCGGAAAAAGAACGCGTACGGTCAGTTGAAAGAAGGATTTCAATACCTGGTCCGTCATCCGGCGATTGCACGTCCGATCCTGATGCTAGCGGCGATGAGTTTGCTCGTTATTCCTTATGCTACGCTGCTGCCGATCTATGCGCGGGAGATCTTTCATGGGAATGCTTCGACCTTTGGTCTGATCGATAGTTTTATCGGGATCGGAGCGATGGCAGGGGCCTTTTTCCTGGCTACCCGGAAGGACAGCACGGACGCGAGCCGTAAAAAGATCCTGCGTAACAACACCCTCATCTTTGGAGTGGGACTGTTAGGCTTTTCGTATATGACCAACTTCCCGATTGCAATGCTCTTTGCGATGATCTCGGGTTTTGGGATGATGGCGCAGACAACGGTTACCAACACGATCGTGCAGACGACAGTAGCGCCGGAGATGCGGGGACGGGTGATCAGCTACTTTGCGATGTCCTACTTTGGAATGATGCCCGTGGGCAGTCTGCTGGTAGGGGCCGTTTCGCGGGTCGCGGGGCCGCAAAACACCATTCTGACGGAAGGGGTGATTGCGCTGGCGATCGTGGGTGTTTTCTGGACCTCTTATCTGAATGCAAAGACGCCCATGAAAGCAGCTGCCGTGGACGAGGCCGGCACGGCGGAAGAGACGGCAGGCAGGCAGCTGCCGGAAAAGCGGCCGGTCGCCGCCGTACTCAAGTAGCGGGCAACGCGCTATGACATTCGCCGCCATCGGCTGAGGGCAAACGGTGTGGCAGCATGCGTATAAATAGGGGTTGCGGGGCCGATCAATCCTTCGTACCTTTGCTGGTCAAAAAAAAAGTGCCGCCGGCAGGAATTTAGCCGGTGGGCTGGACTAGATTAACAATGAGAATTTTTCCGGAATCAGCCCTTTTTCAATTGGAGTTCGACAAGGTCAAGGCGTTGCTGGCAGAGCACTGCTCTACGGAGTATGCGCGTGAAAAGGCCTTGGATCTGCGAATCCATACGAAAAAGGAGTTTATCGAATTGGAGTTGCGACAAACGCATGAATTTAAGCTGCTTTTACAGAACGGTCAATACTTTCCTGACGATCATACCTTAAATCTGGCGCGGGAGCTCAAATTACTGGGCATCCCCGGCGCAACGCTCTCGGGCGAGCAGTTTATGCAGATCCGCCGGCTGGCAGAGAGTATGAACAGCATCTTCCGCTGGTTCGATGCAGAGCGCAGGATCGCCTACCCGGCCCTGGTCAAAGTGATCGCACATACCAGCTATGAGAAGAACATCATCGCGGCAATCGATGAAGTGCTGGATGAATCGGGCGTCGTTCGCGACAACGCATCGGAGGAGCTGGCGAATATCCGGCTTAGCCTTTATCGCCGCCGTAACGAACTGCGCCGCGTCTTTGATCGCATCGTGTCGAAGCTGGGCAAGGCAGGCTATGTGGCGGACATCGAAGAATCTTTTCTGAATGGCAGAAGGGTAGTAGCCATCTTTGCGGAACACAAGCGGCAGGTGAAGGGCATCCTCCACGGTGAAAGCGATACCCGCCGCACCTCTTTTATAGAACCCGAAGAGACCATCGAACTGAACAACGAGGTCTTCTCGCTGGAACATGCGGAAAGCAAGGAAGTAACGCGTATCCTGCGCGAATTGACGGCAAGGTTATCGGGTTATTCTCCTTTGCTGCAGGTGTGGCACGACGTGCTTGGCGAGTTTGATTTTATCCGGGCAAAGGCAAGACTTGCTTATGATATGAATGGCAACTTCCCGCTGCTGGTAGACAAATCGCATGTAGGGCTGCGCAGCGCCTATCACCCGCTGCTGTTCCTCTATAATCAAAAAGCAGGCAAGCCCACGATCCCAACGAATATCAAACTGGATGAAAAGGAAAGGCTCCTGGTCATATCGGGACCAAACGCCGGCGGTAAGACGGTGACGATGAAAACGGTGGGACTGCTGCAGCTGATGATCCAGAGCGGTTTGCTTATACCCGTTCACCCGGACTCGGAAATGGGGATCTTCAAACAGCTGATGATCCACATCGGCGATACGCAAAGCCTCGAATTTGAATTGAGTACCTATAGTTCTCATCTGAAGAACATGAAGTACTTTATGGAGAACGCCAATGGCCGCACCTTATTCTTTATCGATGAGCTGGGCAGCGGCAGTGACCCCAACCTGGGCGGCGCCTTTGCGGAAGTGATACTGGAAGAACTGGTGCGCAAGCATTCCTTTGGGATCGTAACGACACACTATCTGAACCTGAAGGTGATGGCCAATAAGACGGCAGGGATCATCAATGGCGCGATGGCTTTCGACGAGACCAACCTACAGCCGATGTATAAACTGATCATCGGGAAACCCGGCAGCTCCTATACTTTTTCGATCGCCGAACGAATTGGACTCGAACCCCGCTTGATCCAGCGGGCCAGAACCCTGGTGGACGAAGATCATTTCCGGCTGGACAAGCTGCTGAACAAGTCCGAGCAGGACCTCCGGGACCTCGAAAAAAGGGAGAAAGAGCTGAATAAACTCCTCAAGGAAAATCAGGGGCTGAAGAAGGAAATGGAAGGCGTCATCAACCGCGAACGGCATTCGCAGCAGGTTGAATTACTAAAACATCAGAATAAGATCAGCGAAGACCGGATCGCTTATCTCAAAGAGATGGAGCGCAAGCTCCGGCAGATCATATTCGATTGGCGGAAAGCCGAGGACAAGAATGAAGTGATAAAAGGGATGCAGGCCTTGCTGTTCAAACAAAAGGAAAAGCAGGTCAACGAAAAGGTGAAAAGGAAATTCGACGCAAAATATACAGAAGTGGCGGGTAGCGCAGAGGTGGGCAACAAGGTAATGATGAAAAAGAACCACCAGGTCGGTACCGTAAAAGAGATCAGGGGGAAAAAGGCCGTGGTGCAGGTTGGATTGATCCCGATCACGGTGGACCTTGCCGACCTGACCGTGGTGCAGGACCGACCGCAGGAGGAGTCGGCAGAGTGATGCCCCCGCCCAGTCTCCGCGACGCCCCCTGCCTCCGCGACGCCCCAACCTCCGCGACGGCCATCCGCCTGC
>JAATGQ010000252.1 GCA_015654595.1 Chitinophagales bacterium
ACTAGCCCTCTATATCTTCCAGCTTACCGACTCCCTGCCCCTCGCAGAAGAGATCGTACAAGATGTATTCCTGAAAGTCTGGATGACAAAAGAAGCCCTCAGCGACATCGACAACTTCGGCGCCTGGCTCTTCGTGCTGTCAAAAAATAAAGCGCTCAATGCACTCCGCAGCATCGCCCGCGAACGACGCCGCCAACAACAATGGAGCGCAACCAACGGGAATATCGAACCAGCCCCCTTGGAAAAAGAAGAGAACCCGAACTATTATTTCAACCTCATCGACGAAGCCGTCCGATTACTGCCTCCGCAACAACAAAAAGTCTATATATTTAGTAGACAAAAGAGAATGACGTATAAAGAGATAGGAAACCTGCTCGAAATTTCGCCCGAAACGGTAAAAAGCTACCTCCAATTAGCCATTTCGTCCATCAGCAAACACATAAAGAAAAATATCGATATCCTACTTTTCCTTGCCGCCTTATCTGATTTTTCAAAAAAGTAAAAAAGAATTGCTTTTTATTACCCCCATCTACCGATCTGCGGTGTCATATTGTTGGAAACCTCCTATGCGCCTTTTCTTATGAACCTGCTTTCGGTCAACCTCATTGTCGCCCATATTTAGTTCACCAATACTACCAGTATGCCCGAATTAGACATTCGCCGTCTGTTCGACCGCTATTGCAATAAAAGCGCCGACGAAAGCGAAATACAACAACTGATGGAATGGATGGCCGATGCCGCCAATATCCCCATGCTCCTCCAACTGATGAAGCATCAATGGGATACTGTGCTCAGCCAGGAATCCCCCGCCACCCCCATCCTCTCGGAAACGAGATCCGAAGAGATCCTCGATGGCATCCTCCTAAACAGGATCTGGCAGCCGGCCCAGCAGCCTGTCGTCCACTCCACGCAACAAACGCCCCAGTCAACACAGCCTACACTCCAACCCGTCCGGAAAACCCGCCGCACCTACCTCTCTATCGCCGCAGTCCTCATCGCACTGCTCGGCATCACCATATGGCTTCTAAAACCCCATTACACAACAGCGCCGGCAATCCTCGTCAAAGACATCCAGCCCGGCGCCAATAAAGCCACCTTAACCCTCGCCGACGGCTCTACCATCACGCTCGACAGCGCTGGAAATGGAATGCTGACCCGCCAGGACCAGACCACCATCATAAAAATACAGGGCGGCGCACTGGCCTATAACAGCTCCAATACCACCTATACCCCAGCTACCTACAACACCATCAGCACCCCAAAAGGCGGTCAATACGAAGTGATCCTGCCGGATGGCAGCACGGTCTGGCTAAACGCAGCCTCCTCCCTCCGCTTCCCGGTCGCATTCAACGGCAAAGACCGTATCGTACAACTCAGAGGCGAAGCCTGGTTCGATATCCATAAAGACCCCGCAAAACCATTCCGCGTCCAGCTCGACAACGCAACCGAAATCGAAGTCCTGGGCACGGAATTCAATATCAACGGCTACGACAACGAAGACGCCCTCCGCGCCAGCCTGTTCAACGGCAGCATCCGACTTAGCAGCAGCCAGCAGACTGCTCTGCTAAAACCCAGCGAACAAGGGATCATCGACAAGAACGCCACAAGGATAACCATCGCCAAAGACGCGAACATGGAAAAAGCCGCCGCATGGAAAAATGGCCGCTTCGACTTCGAAGACGACGACATCCACACCATCATGCGACAACTGGAAAGATGGTACAACATCACCGTCGTCTATGAAGGTCCGCCGCCCCCACAAACCTACACGGGAGAAATAAGACGACAGGTCCCCATCTCCCAGGTATTGAAAATGCTTCGGCTGGCCGGAGGCGTAGACTTTGAAATCAATGGAAATATGATCACGGTACACAAACCGTCGAGATAAAATGTTGCTTATCAGAAAAAGCCAGGGACGCGGCAACGTCCCCGGCAGGACGTCTGGTAAAACAACGGTTCAATACGAGTAAGGACCTATTATTAAACCAAAACTTTCCGAAGTTATGCAATTTGTTGGACACAGTCCCCGCCCAAAGACGGGAACACAACTGCTTAGAATGATGAAACTGACAGCCTTCTTTATGCTCGCCGCCTGCCTGCACGTAACCGCAACCAGCTTTGGCCAGCACATCACCCTCCACCTGCAAAATGTTCCCGTAGAAAAAGCCCTGCAGGAGATCAAACGCCAATCCGGCGCCCTTTTCCTCTACAACAGCTCCGAACTGAAAAAGCTCGGCAAAGTAACTCTTTCGATGGACAACGGCTCCATCGACGAAGCCCTCAGCCGCGTTCTGAAGTCATCCGGCTTCACCTATAAAAAGGAAGACGGCACCATCATCCTGCTGCCCGCACCCTCCCCCGCCTACGCCGCACCGGCCGCCACAGCAGTAACAGGCCCCATCTCCGGCCGCATCACCGACGAACAAGGTAACCCGCTGACCGGCGCATCCGTCCGCATAAAGATCGGCCATATGGAATCGAACAAAGGCGCCATCACCGACCAGGACGGCCGCTTCACCCTCAACGCCTCCACCGACAAAGTCACCGTCATCGTCTCCTTCATCGGCTACCAAACCGAAGAGTTCACCATCCTGCCAGGAGAAAAGCCAACCCTGCACCTTAAAAAGGCCCAGAACCCACTGGACCAGATGGTCATCGTCGGATACGGCTCTACGAGTAAACGCCTCAATACTGGCAACGTCAGCTCCATCACCAGCGAAGACATCTCCAAAGAAACCGTCACCAACCCCATCACCGCACTGCAAGGCCGCATCCCCGGCATGCAGATCACCCAGGACAACGGCCTCCCCGGCGCAGGCCTCCGCGTCAACATCCGCGGCGCCTCCTCCACCTTCTCCCAGGCAGGCTTCATTCCACTCTATGTAGTCGATGGCGTCCCCTTCACTCTCTTCAATGGCGGCACCCCAGCTTCCGATAACCTCAACGCCTACGGCCTCAGCGGCGCCAACGGATCGATCAGCCCCTTCAGCCTCATCGACCCCAGCGACATCGAACGAATCGACGTCCTCAAAGATGCCGACGCCACCGCCATCTACGGCTCACGCGGCGCCAACGGCGTAGTACTCATCACGACGAAAAAAGGCAGCAAGACACGCACCTCCTATAGTATCAATGCCTACACAGGCTTCGAAAAAGTCGCCCACTATATCCCCATGCTGAATACGCAGCAATACCTGCAGATGCGGAAAGAAGCATTCGCCAACGCCGGCGTTACTCCCACAACAACCAACGCACCGGATCTGACCGTTTGGGACCCCAACGCCAATACCAACTGGCAGAAATGGGGCATGGGCGGCACAGCCCCCATTACCAACATCACCGCTTCCGCAGGAGGCGGCAGCCCACTCAACAGCTTCCTCTTCACCAGCACCTTCCGAAAAGAAGGCACCGTCTTCCGCGGCCCCTTCGACGCCACGACCATCTCCAACCGCCTCACCGCAGGCCACACCAGCGAAGACCGGAAGTTCAACATCAACGGCTCCGTCAATTATACCAGCATGGTGAACAACCTGCCTCAGACAGACATGAGCACCTACTACACCCTCCCGCCGAATCTTCCGCTCTATTCTAATAACAAATTATACTGGCCCAGCACCTCCCTGGCTAACCCCATAGCAGCACTCAAACAACCCTATAACGCCACCAGCACCAACCTCATCGGTAACATGACCGTCAGCTACAAGCTGCTGCCCGGACTAACCCTCAAAACCGACCTGGGCTATACCCTCACCCGCCTGAAACAAACCATCGCACAGCCCGCCAGCACGAAGAATCCGGCTTCTTCCACCCTGAGCACTCTCAGCTATGCCGACAACGACAACAGCAACTACAGCGTCGAACCCCAAATCAATTACAACCGCATCCTGGGAAGAGGCAAACTCGACGTACTCGGCGGCGCCACCTTCAACCAGGATAAATCCACCGGCGTCTACCTCTACGGCTCCGGCTTCTCCAACGAAGCCTTGATCGAAAACATCGCCGCAGCCAGCACGGTTACTACCTACTACGACAACGACTTCAAATACAAATACAACGCCTTCTTCGGTCGTATCAACTATACCTACGAAGACAAATACATCCTCGACCTCACCGGCAGAAGAGACGGCTCCTCCCGCTTCGGCTCCAACTACCGCTTCGGTAACTTCGGCGCCGCCGGTGCCGCCTGGATCATCTCCCAGGAAGAGTTCATGAAACAACTCCACGCCATCAGCTTCGCCAAGCTGCGCGTATCCTATGGCCTCACCGGCAACGACCAGATACCCAACTTCCAGTATCTGCCCACCTACGGCGTAGCCAGCTCCTCCTATTCCTACCAAGGCTCTACCGTACTGTATGTGAGCAATATTGCCAATCCTAACCTCCACTGGGAAACGACAAAAAAACTCGACATCGGACTCGAACTCGGCTTCTTCCATGACCGCCTCTCGCTGAAGTCCGACTTCTACCACAACCGGACCTCTAACCTGCTGACCTATATCTCCGAAGCTTCTCAATCCGGCTCCAGCGGCTACTATGGCAACTTCCCGGCCGTCATCCAGAACCAGGGCTTCGAATTCGAACTCAATACCGTCAATATTAATTCCAAACAAGTCCATTGGACAACCTCGATCAACCTTACCCTCAACTCCAATAAGCTGATCTCTTACCCTAACCTGGCAACCTCTTCCTATGCCAATACTTATAAGATAGGACGCCCCACCGATATCACCTGGCTCTACCATTACACCGGGATCAGCACCACAACCGGACAGGCAACCTTTACAGATGTCAATAAAGATGGAACGATCAGCATCGCCGACCGCTCTATCACCAAATATGGTACACCCTATTATGGCGGCATCACCAATGAGATCACCTGCAAAGGCTTCGACCTGAGCTTTACCTTCCAGTTCAACCACCGCTATGGATACATCAACAGCAACCTGGCCAATAATTTTTATCCCTTTGGCTATAGCATGACTAACCAAACTACGGAAGCGCTCGACCGCGCCCCCGGCATCGGAGCCGCCGGCAAGCTTCCCATAGCCAACATCAATACCAGCACCAGCTACTCCAATCTTTACAGCTCCGACTATAACTGGGGAAACGCCTCCTACATCAAACTCAAGACAGTCAGCCTCAGCTATAGCCTGCCCAAACAGCTGATCAAAAAGATCGGATTCGCCTCCTGGTCCTTCTATGCACAAGGCCAGAACATATTTACCTGGGCAAAACAGAAATATACCTACGACCCGGAAACGAGCCTTCCAGGCACCGGCTCCGCACTCAGCACAGGACGCTACACGGCCTTCCCGCAGCTGCGTACCATCGTATTCGGTCTCAATTGCTCATTCTAAATTCAACACAACATGTCATTAAGATATATAAAGAACGCACTACTCTTTTCAACCCTCCTGCTGACCTTCTCCTGCAAGAAGTACGTCGACGTACCCCTTGCTACCAACCTGCTGTCGCCTTCCGACGTCTATAACTCGGACGCTTCCGCCACCAGCGCTGTACTGGCCCTCTATTCGTATTATACCAGCACCAACAGCATAGCCTATATCACCTTTTGCGGAGGCATGCTGGCAGACGAACTGTCCACTTCTACCACCGGCGACCTGCTCCAATACGTATCCTCCACCGTATCTCCTTCCAGCACCACCCTGGAAAGTTATCTCTGGCAATACCCCTACACCGTCATCCGGTCCACCAACCAGATGCTGGCCGGCTTGAACTCCACCACGGGTGTCAGCGATACGACCAAAAGCAGGTTAATGGGGGAAGCTTATTTCTTCCGGGCATTCTATTTCTTTAACCTGTTCAATTTCTTCGGCCCCGTACCGCTTACCACCAATACGGAAGAACTCAGCAATGCCCTGCTTCCCCGGTCAGATAGCGCCGCCGTATATACGCAGATCATCGCCGATCTCAAACAAGCGGAGTCATTATTACCATCTTCCTACCCGACCGCCTATCACGCCCGCGCCAACAAGTATGCCGCAGCAGCACTGCTGGCCCGCGTATACCTGTACGCCAAAGACTACACCAACGCCGCCGCAGAAGCGACCAAAGTCATCGGCGCAACAGACGTAACCTATTCGCTGTCAACACCAGCCAATACCTTCATCAATACCAGCCCGGAAACTATCCTTCAGCTGTACACGCTATACGGCTATTCGATGTTCGGCGCCGGCTACCGTACCGCCAACAACACCACCCTGCCCACCTACTACCTGGACAGCTCCTTTATGACGTCCTTCGAACCAGGCGACACCCGCCGCACCAACTGGGTCGACTCCGCCGTTATCAATAACGCGACCATCTACCGTATCTATAAATACAAACTGCAGACTGCCACCGCCGGCAACGAATACAACGTCGTACTCCGGCTCGCAGAACAATACCTGATCCGCGCAGAAGCTGAAGCACAACAATCCGACCTCGCCGATGCCGCCAACGACCTTAATACCGTTCGCACCCGTGCAGGACTCGGAGGCACCACCGCAGCAACACAAACTGATCTGCTCAACGCCATCCTGGCCGAAAGAAAGGTCGAGCTCTTCGGCGAGTTTGCCCACCGCTGGTTCGACCTGAAACGCACCGGGCAGGCCAACAGTATACTCGGCGCCTTCAAACCGGCCACCTGGAAAGCCACCGACGTACTGATGCCCATCCCGCAAACGGAATTGATCAACAACGGCAACCTGACTCAAAACCTGGGCTATTAATCTTACATCACTTTATTATGTCAACAACAAAATCTCTCCTGCTGGCAGCCGCAACGCTCTCCAGCGTCATCGCATCCGCACAACAACCTAAAACTGACACGCTGCGCGCGTACTTTAATAAACTCGTCTCCTCCGGCCAGGACAACGACAAAACCCTACTAAAACAAAAACTCTATAGCCTGCTCCAGACCAACGAAGAATCCAACTGGATCACCGCAGGTAATTTCTTTTACCAGCTGAAAATGACGAGCACCACCGACTCGCTGTCCAAAGCGGAAAGAGCACACTTCCCCCAGGGCATCCTCGTAAGGAACGACTCAGCAAGGACCATCTACAACGCAAAGACGGCGGAAGAAAAAGAGGCACTGTATAAAAAATGGATCAAACAGTTTCCGCCCGAAAAACTCGGCCCCGATCGCATCATGTACGATTACGTCCGCAACGACATCGCGCGGCAATACGCAATGGAAGACAATGTTCCCAAAGCGCTCTACTATACGAACCTGATCGAAACCCGCGCCTGGAAAGGGGAAGGCTACGCCGGGACCGCAGCCGCTATCGCAGCCAAAGGCCACGATAAAGAAGCAGCAGAACTTCTGCGCAAAGCCATCGGCATCTCCTACGACTATCGCACCAGCCTGAAAGACGACCCCATGGCGAAGTTCGCCGCCACCGGCTTTGTCTCCTATTGCACCCGATACGCCGACCTGCTGTATAAAGAACATCAATACGACAGCGCCCTGCGCTACATCACACTGGCTCACGACAGCGCCGGGAATGTAAGAGGAAACATAAACGAGATCTACTCCAACATTCTCCTCGCCCAGGGAAAAGATCAGCCAGCCTTCGACAAGATCGACGAAGCGGTACAGGCAGGACAGGCCACGCCAGCCATGAAGACAAGCCTCCGCAGCCTCTACATCAAACTAAAAGGCAGCGACAAAGGATACGACGACTACCTCGTCAAAGTCGATCAGCAGCTGACCGCCAAATTTATACGCGAACTGCCAAAGCAAATGCTCAACCTGCAAGCCCCGGATTTTACACTGACCGACCTGGACGGCAATACGGTGTCCCTCGAGTCCCTGAAAGGAAAAACGGTCGTGCTCGACTTCTGGGCAACCTGGTGCGGCCCCTGCAAAGCGTCCTTCCCCGCCATGCAAATGGCCGTCAACAAATATAAGGATACCAGCGACGTCAGATTCCTCTTTATCCATACCTGGGAACACGACGATACCGCAACACAGGCCGCCCGCCATTTTATAGCAGGAAAACAATACAGCTTCCAGGTACTCATGGACCTCAAAGACAAATCCACCGGTACCAACAAAGTCGTAGAAGCCTTCAATGTTACCGGCATCCCCACCAAATTCGTGATCGACAAGACAGGCCGCATCCGCTTCCGTCTAACAGGCTTCGAAGGAGGCAACGATGCCGCCGTCGACGAACTAACAGCAATGATCACCCTCGCCCGAAAATAACAGCGCACAAAAAAAAGCGCTCCCTATGGATCGACTCACGGCAAGTTCGCTTTGCCGGACATAATGAAAAAAGAGGCTATCTATTTTACTTTAAGATGGCCTCTTTTTTTTATAAGTTCTTCAAAGTCTAAGCCATCGCATTCTTTCTCCGATAAACCGGCAACACCAGGAAACGCACAATCAAATGCGCCAACGCGGAAAGCCCAAACGTAAACACCAGGATCATTGCTCTCTTCGCCCCACTGTCGAAGTACGACAAGAAAGCGCCCCCTCCATCCTGGTACAACGCGGCCATACAAAACACGGTAAGACCAGCCAGCCAAAGAGTCAGATGAGAGAAAAAATAGCGGCGAAAGGAAAACACGCCCCCCTTAAAGGAAGCCAGCATCAGGATCACATGCGTGAGAAAGAAGACAGCAGCAATAATCGTCAATGATAATAGCATAAAGGATGGATTTGGTAAAATGGTGAGCGGTCAAGATAAAAAAAAGACCGGAAAAATCCAGTACAAATCGTACCTTTTTATTTATCCCAACTTTTTTAACCAGTCTTCTATCCCTACAATGACCTCAGAAGACAAGGTCTCCGATAATTCACGGAATCGAAACGCAGCATGTCAACCGCCAATATCGACGCACTATGCACCAGGGTCTTATTCTGCAGTAATAATGCATCCAAGCCGGTAGTGCCCGAAGAAGACAATCACACGTCGTAGCCATATCATAGTCGCTATTCGATATACCCACTCCACGGTCATCACTGCGTAACACGACCAACTCAATACGGATCGTATCATGTTGATAAACCACACTATCGGCGTCCCCCTTCTTTTTTCGTCTGTTCGATCATCGCCGCCATTTCATCCGCCAACCCGGTAGGACTGCCCATGTATCCTATATTTGAGAATCGTAACATACCCTTCACGTCCACAATAGCTTTAAACGGTATCCCCGAAGTACGCAGCGCAGAAGCGTATAAATTATACGCGCTGTCCATCTTTACGCCGTTGTCATACAATACGGAAAAATCATATCCTTTCTCTTTTAAAAAAGCCTGTGACTTTGCGACATACCCGGCAATCGACTCCTGGGTATCGATAAAATAGAACAACACATTCGGATCTTTTCTGTATTTGTCCTTCGCCAGCTTCATCCCCGCCATCGCTGCCTTACAAGGCGCACACCAGGTCGCCCAGAAATCCAAGACCACTACCCTACCCCTCAAAGAACTAAGCTGCACAACCTTTCCCTCCGCATCCCGCAATACAAAATCAGGCGCCGGGATATTCAAACTGGACCGCTCGATCTGCTTCAACAACTCGGCATGCGCCTCCGGTCCCTTCAAGGATTCAAACCACTCATCAAACCCCTCCTCCTTTTTATACCGCCGGACATACGCCTTCCGCAAAAGCCCAAGCATCGAAGGCGTTACCTGGTTCCAATGAACCGAAGCAAACAACACACTGTCCAGCTCGGCCTTCTTTCCCGCCTTGTCCAGCAATAAAGCCTCCGTCTGATCAAGATCGGAATTGTGATACAAATAAATCCGCTGAACCCGTCGGGCCAACGCCAAAGCCTCCGCATCCTTTCCCATCTCCATCAGGATACGAGCCTGAACTCTGAAATAATTCTGACAGGTCTTCTCATAAAATGCCTTCCACTCGCTCGGCGAATAATACCAATAGGATGCCGGCTGATGATCGTAGAAATATAACATCCGGTCATACAATGCCTGCGCATAAGGAAAAACGGTAGCTGCATCCTCTTTCTTCCAATCGTCATAAGGTATCTCTACCGCCTTATAATACACCTCCGGTATATTCATAAAAGGCAGGGTATTCTCATAGGCAAAGATCACATCCCGATGCTGCTCGGAAATCGCGATCGCGAACACCGCCCGATAGATCGCGCCATAATTGATTCCCAAAGCATCATTCAACTCCTCATCGCCGGCAGTAGAAGGAAAATCACGCAAGAAAACCTGGCTCAACGTCATCTTCTCGTCCTTTCCCGTAGCATGTGCCGCCTTGCTATAAGCCAGCTGCCGCGCCAGCGCACCACGCGGGTAATCCCTCAATAACACATCCTTCAAGGAATCCGCCCTCACACTATCTTTCAACATATTCTTACAGATCAGATAAGCCTTCGTCCTGGCCTCATCAGTACTATCCTTCACCCTGACAAGAAAATTAACAGCCCTGCCCATCTCCGCCTTCGACGCCTCCCCTTTATAACGCTCATCCGCCGTCAGATAAGGCAACACCAACCTCCGCGCAGCCGTGGCCCCTTTACGCAGGATCTCATTACTCAGCCACATGTAGGTAGCGGTATCACTGATCGTAAAATGTTCGAAATAACCCGGCACGCCATGATTGTATCCGGGGCTGCGCAGCAGACCATAACCGGCTTCCGCCCCCGCCATATAAGGACCGGCCTTTTGAAAAGACATGGTAAAATAACCGGTATCTTTATTGTTATCTACCTCATCTCCATACAGAAATTTATAAGCGGCGAAACCCGTTGCGCCAGGCATAACCACATGCGCCAGCAAACTGTCACCGGACCGAACCATCGGATATTCAAACACATGCCAGCGATAAACGGTATCAAAAACATAGACCACTACCTGCACTGGTCCCGCTATCGGGCTTTCCGGCCGGCAGGAAATATCTACCTCATCCCCGGCATAGATGCGGAGAGGGATCCGGGCATGTAGAAATGTATTTCCAGTCGTATAATACTTATTGTCGGCAGGTCCGCCCTGGGCCCGCACGCCAAAAGCTGCCGCACAAAAAAGCGCAACGGGTATCAATCGCTTTATCATCTTAAGGATTTTGTTGTATTTCTGGATTTAACTTGATATTGTAAGGCGCAATACCGAATACATACCGGTTGCTGTTCGGATCAAGGGTATAAGTGACACCGGAAAAGACCCTGGTCACCGTCTGCTGAAAACGCGCCTCAGATTTCAACCTCCGCATATCCCACCAACGCAGCATCCGGCAAAAGAACTCTCGCTGCCTCTCCTGCAATACTTTCACCAAAGCATCATCGGCATCCGCAGCCGTCAGCGCCGTATAATTCGCCGGAGTAAAACGATTCACCCGCAGCTTGTTCACCCAGCCCATTGCATCGGAAGCATCGTTATTGCGGGCATAGTACTCGGCCTTGATCAGCATCATCTCAGGTACCGTAGGACCGACATTACGCGTCTCATAGGTCAGGTTCTCGCGGTAAAAATACCTGCCGTTGGGATCATCGCTATAAGAGCCATAAGAGATAGCCGAAGCCGTCTGGGTAAAGAACTGATACCGCTGATCCGTCGGTTCCAACACCTTCAGCAAGGTATCGCTCAACCGGAAATACAACGGGGAATAAGTTACGCTGCCCTCCGTCGGATTCTTCTCCAGGTAGATCTCCTGGTCATGCACCTGCGCAGGATAACCAAGCGCGCTAAAGGTCGCCGCAGCCCCCAGGTTGTTCAACGTACTGTTCTGCGCCAGCGCAGCATCGGCATATTTGTTGGCGCTGTCATACTCGTTCATATACAGATAACACCGCGCCAGCTCGGCATAAGCAGAACCCATCGTCGGTAAAAAGGTAAACTGCTGCGTCGCGGGCAAAGCGGGGATCGCTTCCTTCAGATCGGCGATCACCTGGTCATATACGGCCTGCACGGAAGCGCGCTCCAACGACTGTGTCGTCGTTTCCTTCAACACCAAAGGCGCCCCGGGATCAGTCAAAGCCGTCGCGCTATTATACGGCTTCGCATAAGAATTCACCAGCTGTAAATAGGCGTCAGCCCGATGCACCAACGCCTCTGCAATCAACTCCCGCTTAGCCGCTTCGGATGAATCGGTCACATTCGGAACTTCCTCGATCACGATATTCGCATTCGTAATGGTATTGTACATCCCATTCCAGTCATTGTCCTGGTAATAAGTACCCGACAACTGAAAAATGACCGGCGACCAGCAATAGCCTAGTGCATAATAAGGGGCATAAGCATAATTGGCCACGGCCTTCTGCTCTATGGACCCATCGACCATCTGAATATCATCAGATGAATAATCGGTCAGCGTCGCGCCCGCAATAAAAGTGCTCTTGTTATTGAGAATATACCGGTAATTCAACCATTGATTCGGAACCAGGTTGCCCTGTGTCTTGATGTTGACGTATTTCTCGCAGCCAGTCAATAAAAAGACCAGCAAGACAGAGAATGATAGATAGCTACGTTTCATGGTGAGGAATTAATAGTTTAGCTTGAAAGTTAAATTGTAAGACCTGGCAGCAGGCAAACCATAAGTTGAATAAGCATACCCGACAAAATCGGGATCATACCCCTCCTTATTCGCCTTCCACAACAAACCCAGATTGCGAACGCCGAAACCGATACTGGCGCTCCTGGCCATCGTCCTTGTTACCCACGACGCCGGCAGCTCATAGTTCAAGGCAATCTCCCGCAGTCGGATATAGTCGGAGTTCAGTACATTGATATCGGAATACTGATAGCGGTTAAGGCTATAGCCGACATTCAGCCCCGACCCATTCAGACCAGGCACTTTTGTCCTTGCTTCATCACCCGCATTCTGCCAGCGCTTGGCAATATCCCCGCTCAGATCGTAATCAGGCGAATAACCGGTGCTGTAAGCGCGGATACTCGGCTTCAGGAACACCCCGCCAAACTGGTACGTGATAAGCGCATACAAAGAGAAATGTTTATACCGCGCCGTCGTATTCCAGCTTCCAAAATAAGGCGCCGTCGTATGGCCCGCATATTTGAGATCTTTAAAATACAGGGTACCGGTAACTCCTACTTTCTGTCCCGCCTTATTATATACCTGCGTCATCCCATTGCCGTCCAACCCTGCATTGCGATAAACCAACAGCTTGTCCAGCGAATACCCGCCTACATAATTGATAAGACCAGGATAAAGATTGCTATAATAGGAAGCCACCGAACTGGAATCATCCAACG
>JAATGQ010000017.1 GCA_015654595.1 Chitinophagales bacterium
GTGTATCGCGACCTGGCGATGATCGTTGATAAATCCCTGCCTTATGAAAAGGTGGAAAAGGCGATACGTAGCACCCGGCTGGACAAGTTGCAGAAAATAACGCTTTTCGATATATTCGAAAGCGAAAAGCTGGGCGCGGGCAAAAAGTCGCTGGCGATCAGCTTCACGTTCCTGGATGACGAAAAAACATTGACAGATAAAGAGATAGATAATATGGTCGGAAAGATCATGAACGCTCTTGAAAAGGAAGTCCAGGCCGAGATCAGGAAATAAATTCGCCAATGAGTGAAGAAATGCACACGGAAGAGACTTCCTCTCCTCCATCGGGAGAGTTGAAGGATGTCGAGCTCAGGGTCAGGCGGATCCAGGAGAAGCTGCAGCTATTGCTGAAGCAAAGGGACTTTCTTATCAAGGAAAATACCCGATTGAAGGAAGAATTGCTCCAGGTACAACAGCAGCAAGGAGAACAGGGGTCGAGACTGGAACAGCTGCAACAACAGGTAGAAGTCCTTAAAGTGACAAAGGCGGCTATGAGTGAAGGGGAAAAAAGGGCATTAGAGAAAAAGCTCGGCCAGTACATCCGGGAAATCGACCGGTGTATAGCTCTTTTGGGCGAATAAAGACTGGTCAGACTCTTTTTACCAACCTCATGGTCATCTCATCCTGGCCTTTTGATACTTCAAGGGTATAAACGCCGTAAGGCAGATCGTTCAACCCATTCCAATCCAGCTCTTGCTGGTCTTTTTCTACTTCTGTCTCCATCCCTCTGCAGACGAGACCTGTATCATCTCTGAGAACAGCCTTAAGAAGGCATTTTTGTAATTCGCCGACCTGGAAGGTAAGATGGTCGATAAAGACTGGAGTTTTGACTTTTAGGAACATGGCTGGATAGTTTTAAGTAGGGTATTGGCTCTTTTTCAAGGTTATACACAAGGTGTGAATAAAAATAAAACTTCTATTTCAACTATGCAAGAGCTAATCCCAATAAATGTGGTAATAGGGGATCGCACTTACCGAATTAAGATAGAACCACGTGATGAAGAGGTAGTACGACGCACTTTGCGGACGATGAACGACAAGATTGTCGAATATAAGACGCAGTTTGCAGGCCGGGATATGCAGGATTATGTCGCAATGGTCTTACTTTGGTACGCGACAACGGCAACGACAGAGGCCAGCCAGGCGGTGCTGAGTACTGCTGTCATGGACGGACTGACCCGTATGGAACAGCAGCTGGACAAGGTTTTGTAGATGCCATGGACAGAACGACCCGGCGGGTATTCGGACCCTAAAAGGGCAGCAAACCGCCTTTTGGAGCGCAGTTTGGCGTTTGAAGTTGAGTGTGATTTCCTTATCTTCGCCAACTAACACATTGTCATGCAATCATGAACCTGAATAAGAAATATATGATTGTGAACTTTTTAAATTTAAGCTACAATGATATTATACATTGTTTTAGGAGTAGTCGGACTGATTGTGGGCGTCTTTGCCGGTAAAGTTATCTTTGCGAAAGACACGCAAGCCAAACTGAACGAGGCCGATCTACAGGCCAGGAAGGTGGTAAGCGAAGCCCAGATCACCGCCGAAAATCTCAAGAAAGAAAAATTACTGGAAGCCAAAGAGAAATTTGTACAATTAAAAGCTGAGCACGACAAAGAGGTGCTCGAAAAGAACAGGAAGATCAACGATGCGGAAGCAAGAATAAGACAGAAAGAACAGAGTATCAATCAGAAACTGGAGAATCTGGATAAGCAGGCGAAGGATAATGACGTGATCAAGGAAAATCTCAACCGGCAGATCGAAGTGGTCAACCTGAAGCGGACGGAACTGGAAAAACACCAGGAAGAGCATATCCGGCGGCTGGAAAAGATCGCAGGTCTGACAGCAGAAGAAGCTAAATCGCAGCTGGTGGAAAGCCTGAAACAGGAAGCACAGACCAGAGCCCTCGCTTTACAACAGGAGATCATAGACGACGCCAAGCAAAAGGCGAATAAGGAAGCCAGAAAGATCATCATTCAAAGCATACAGCGGACAGCCGCCGAACAGGCAATTGAAAACTCCATTACGGTCTTTAACCTTGAAAGCGATGAGATCAAGGGACAGATCATCGGCCGGGAAGGTCGTAATATCCGGGCCATCGAAGCGGCCACCGGCGTAGACCTGATCGTCGACGATACGCCTGAAGCGATCGTCCTTTCGTCGTTTGATCCCCTTCGCCGCGAAATCGCCCGCCTCTCCCTGCAAAGACTGGTTGCGGATGGCCGTATCCACCCCGCCCGTATCGAAGAAATCGTTGAAAAGACCCGCAAGCAGATCGAAGAACAAGTCATGGAGATCGGGGAACGCACAGTTATCGAGTTGGGTATCCATGGATTACATAAGGAACTGGTCCGTATCGTAGGAAAAATGCGGTTCCGCTCCTCCTATGGTCAAAACCTGCTGATGCACAGCCGCGAAGTAGCCAACCTCTGCGGAATCATGGCTGCAGAACTCGGCATGAACCCCAAACTGGCGAAGCGGGCGGGATTATTGCACGATATTGGTAAAGTACCCGACGAGGAAACGGAACTGAGCCACGCGCTGCTAGGCATGAAGCTGGCGGAAAAGTATGGCGAAAACCCCGCAGTCGTGAATGCCATCGGCGCTCACCACGACGAAATAGAAATGCAATACGTTATTGCCCCGATCATCCAGGCTTGTGACGCCATCAGCGGCGCCCGTCCTGGCGCCCGCCGCGAGATCATGCAGCAATATCTGCAACGTATAAAAGATCTTGAAAACCTGGCGCTTAGCTACCCCGGTGTGGAAAAAGCTTACGCCATCCAGGCAGGCCGTGAGCTGAGGGTCATCGTCGAAGCCGATAAGGTTACAGACGTAGACAGCGATAAGCTGAGCTTTGAGATCGCCCAGAAGATCCAGACCGAAATGACCTACCCCGGTCAGATCAAGGTTACGGTTATACGGGAAAAGAGAGCTGTAAATGTGGCCAGATAAGGCCTTTCCAAAAATATCCACAGAATATTTTTGGTGTGAATAAGAAATAGATGTACTTTTGCCATCCTTAAAAAATGAGTTTATGAACGCTGCTGTAGCTTTTGTACACGAGCAACTGACGGGAAAAAGAGAGTTTCCGAAGTTCAAAGCCGGTGATAACGTCACTGTTAATTATAAGATTATTGAAGGAAACAAGGAGCGTATCCAAAGTTTCAAGGGTGATGTGATCAAACGTCAGGGCACGTGTCAGACAGCCACATTCACCGTCCGTAAGATCTCTGATGGTGTCGGTGTTGAAAGGACATTCCCCCTGTTCTCCCCCAACATCGAATCTCTGGACCTGAACAAGGTTGGCCGCGTCCGTCGTGCTAAACTGTTCTTCCAGCGTAAGCGCAGCGGTAAGAGCGCTCGTATTAAGGAAAAGAGAATGGCTATAACCGAATAGGTTTTAATACATTAAAAAAGGCCTGTATCCGGACTGGTTCCTGGTACAGGCTTTTTTATTGGGAATCCCTTAGCAGGTAGTCTTTTTCCTTTACAATAACAATTAATTACCGAGGAATTTAGGAGCTTTCTATTCATAAAGAATTAACTTTACAGCTCAATTCTAAACAACTTTAGATTATGACAACTAATTTATTGCTTTCGATGCCTGGTGGCAGCGAGTGGATACTGATCATTGTGGCAGTGTTGGTGCTGTTTGGCGGCCGGAAGATCCCTGAGTTCATGCGTGGGTTGGGTCGTGGTATCCGTGAGTTTAACGATGCGAAGAACAACGTGACCAGAGAACTGGAAGAAGGTATGAAGGAAAAGGACAACAAGCCTGCCAGCACTACCAGCACTCCTGCTCAAAACTAATCCTGATTACTGATCTATTGCTTAAGGTTGTTTTCCAATAACAGCCTGACCTGTTCTTGTTTACATTTCACTCCATACAAGATTATCATAACGCCTTACATAAAGGGACTGCTTCTTGCGAAGAAGCGGTCCTTTACTATTTAGAGCAGATTGAAGCGACCAGGCACCTCAACGCCTATGTCCAGGTCTATGGAGAAGAAGCGCTCACACGCGCCCGCGAATTGGATGAACAGCGAAAAAAGGGACAGCCCCCGGGTAAACTTCATGGCGTTGTCATCGGACTCAAAGACGTTTTGGCCTATAAGGATCACCCGCTGACAGCAGCCTCCCGGATATTGGAGAACTATGTTTCTATTTACGACGCTACGGTAGTCAAAAAGTTATTACAGGAAGGCGCCATCCTGATCGGTCATCTCAACTGTGACGAATTTGCGATGGGTTCGACCAACGAGAATTCGGCCTACGGAAAGGTGCTCAATTCCCGGGATACCAGCCGGGTGCCGGGGGGATCGTCGGGAGGCAGCGCTGTAGCCGTAGCGGCCGGACTTTGCATGGCCTCCCTTGGCAGTGACACCGGCGGATCCGTTCGTCAGCCAGCCGATTTCTGTGGTATTCTTGGATTGAAACCCACCTATGGCAAGGTTTCCCGCTATGGTCTGATCGCCTTTGCGTCTTCTTTTGACCAGGTCGGGATCTTTGGCCTGACCATCCCCGATGTGGCTTTATTGCTGGAAGTGATTGCCGGAGAGGATGAGTTCGACAGCACCGTCAAACGATCTGCGCCATCCAACGGCAAAAATGACCAGCCAGTGTGGAAAGAAGGCCCCGATAAGAAGTATCGTATTGCCTATTTTAAAGAGGCGCTCAGCCATCCGGGTCTTGATCCGGAGATCCGGGATACGATCCTTCAAAGACTGGATCAATGGCGCAGAGAAGGCCACACGGTAGAAGCGATCGATTTTGAACTGCTGGACTATATCGTGCCGGCATACTATGTACTCACCACAGCCGAAGCGTCTTCCAACCTGAGCCGGTTCGACGGCGTGCGCTA
>JAATGQ010000055.1 GCA_015654595.1 Chitinophagales bacterium
ATCCTCATTTTCTCGTCTTCGACTTCGGCATCTGCCCGGATGGACAAGGCGGCTTCCAACCCCAGCTTATCGAAATGCAAGGCTTTGCCAGCCTCTTTGGCTTCCAGGCCTGGTATCCCGATATCCTGCGAAACCACTTCCCCGTTCCCGGCAACTATTCGCAGTACCTCAACGGAAACAACCACGAGCAATATATCCAGCTCCTGGAAGAGACCATCCTCGGCGGCCACGCTCCCGAAAACGTGATACTGCTGGAATTAAAGCCCCACCAGCAGAAAACCCGTATCGACTTCTATTGTACACGCGACTATCTTGGAATCCAGCCTGTATGCCTAACCGAAATGATACAGGAAGGCAAAAAGCTCTTTTACATTCATCCCGTCAGCGGCCAGAAGACGCCCATCCACCGCATCTACAACCGGCTCATCTTTGATGAACTGCATGGCGCCGAAGCCTCGCTGGGCCCTCACGTGGACATCCGGCAGGACCTTGACGTGGAATGGGTCGCCCATCCCAACTGGTTCTACCGGGTCAGCAAGTTTACCCTGCCCTTCCTGCAGCACGATTTTGTTCCTCCCACCTGGTTCCTCAACGACCTGAAACAGCCGCCCGCTGACCTTGAAAATTACGTCCTCAAACCACTCTTCTCGTTCTCTGGAAAAGGCGTCGTCATCGATGTCACCCACAACGATCTCGACGTCCCAGATCCTGAAAACTGGATCCTGCAGCGCAAAGTGACCTACGCCGATCTGATCCCGACACCCAACGATGTCCCCGCCAAAGCTGAGGTCCGGATGATGTATCTCTGGAAAGAGGACGCAGCGCGCCCCGTTCCGGCCATCAATCTCGCCCGTCTCAGTAAAGGAAAAATGGTTGGCGTCAGCTACAACAAAGACAAGGAATGGGTTGGAGGAAGCACGGCTTATTTTGAACGCTAGGCGGGCGTGAACGTATAATAGAATTCGCCGCACTGGCAGTACAGGGATTTATCGGCCATGGCCAGCCCCACCGTACTGCATCCCTCCGGTATCGTCAGCCACTGGACCATCTCGTATTCTTCTCTCGACTTCTGCCGGATAACAAACAACGCACTCAATATCCCCGCGCAATAGATCACCCTCGCCTCCCGGTCAAACAACACGGCCTCCACAGGCACATTCACCACCACCGTCGCTATCCCCTGCTCCTGCTCCTTATCCCAAACTTCCAGTGTCGTGCCCATCACCCGAAACAGCAGCCCATTCTCCGGGTCTTCTGTCAAAGCCGGCGAAGCCAGTACCACCTCACCCGCGACCTCTCTCAAAAAATCCCCGCGCTTACGCCCACGATAGACATACTCCCGGAAACGCGCGATCCGCCCGCGCGTAAACCGCGAAACAAGGAACATCAACAACCCAAACACGATCAGTATCTTGAATATTTTTTCCATCCCGCCCCCAATTTACCACTAACTTTATTACACAGAACAACATTCCATGGACTTACAACTACAAGGCAAAACAGCACTGGTACTCGCCGCCAGCAAAGGTCTCGGAAAAGCCTGCGCGATGGCCCTCGCCGCAGAAGGCGCCAACGTCGTCATCGGCGCTCGTAATCAAGACACGCTCCGCGCTGCAGCCGACGAGATCAACGCCCTTGGAAAAGGTATCGCCGTTCCGGTCCCCATCGACGTACGCGAGCCAGAGGCCGCAGAAAAGTTTATAAAGACCGCCATAAAACACTTTGGGAAAATAGACATCCTGGTCAACAACGCCGGCGGACCACCCTTCGGTAAATTCGAAACCTTCGATGATACCGCCTGGGCACAGGCTTTTGAACTCAACCTCCTCAGCACCGTTCGCTTTAGCCGCCAGGTACTCCCTTATATGCGTACTACCGGCAGCGGAAGGATCATCAATATCGTCAGCCTTTCCGTAAAAACCTACCTGGAAAATTCCGTTCTGTCCACCAGTATCCGCATGGGCGTAGTCGGCATGGCCAAAATGCTTTCTAATGAACTGGGACCCGACAATATCACTGTCAATAACGTAGCCCCCGGTCTCATACTGACCGACCGGGTAAAAGACACGCTGCCCAAAACCGTCGACTTCGAAGAAGCGCTGGCACAACGTGCAAAAGACATTCCGCTAAAACGTATCGGAAGACCGGAAGAACTCGCAGCCCTGGTTACCTTTCTGGCTTCACCGCTGGCTGGATATATTACCGGCGCCACCATCCAGGTGGATGGCGGCGCGGTAAAAGGACCTTACTAACACCAAGAAATAAGAAAAGTCCGTAATGGTAGAAAAACCGTCCTGAGAATTCACGCTGAAAATTCGCTTTCACAGACATTAGCGAATTTTCAGCGATCCGCTAATGTCTGTCCTTGCGGACAAGCCTCCTTCGTCGGCTATATCGTATAAAAGCGCTCTGCACTTTAAACAGCTATTGATTGTCGACGATCACCCCCTTGCCCCCGACCTCATCGTCCCGCTTTTTGCTGACGATATTGATGTTCACAGCCCAGTCAGCAAGCCGGTAGACTAATTCCAGCTCCACCTTCACATCCCTGTACCTCCAGTCGCCCGTCGTCAAACGCAGCGTACTCGTCGTAAAGGCCGAAGATTCTTTTGCCGGCTCCCAATCTCCATTCAGGTAAATAATACTTCCATCTACCAGCTTGAGATAACAGGCCTTTAATTGCCGGAATAAGTCTTTATACTTCTTCGATGCCTTGTCAAATTCATCGCTGCTATACATTTTTGCCTGCCAGCTCGCCGTCGTATCGTCAGCCGAATGATACCGCGTCACCACACACTCTTCCGATCCAGGTAATTGAACGATAGAAGCATAATTTTCAAATTCTCCCTGCGCCATCACCAGCTCTCCGCTGATATTGCGCAAATTGTTCGGAAAGTCCTTTAAAACAGCGTCAACCGCCGAGGGCAACGGCAAAGTCCGGATCCGGGAATGTAAAATGGAATCAACACGAACCAGCGAATCTGTAATCGCCAGAGAATCAGCCCTGGAATAATGCGGCGCTGGTACCACACCGGCTTCTACCAGTACAAGAGAATCTTCATGGGTAAGCGGCCCCCCGGCTCCCGCTGGTCTCCCAGGCGTGGGTTGAGACCAGGCCATAGGAGAAATAGCTACAGCCGCGATCAGGGTCATAATCGGTTTCATTTCGAATTTGGATTTACAACAAGAGTACGGCAAAACCTCCGGCTGTCCCAGAACAGCTTATCCACTTATCCACATTTGCCGTTCACTTTTCCACCCAGCTGTAATCCTTGGCCTGATTCACCCCATTTTCCCTATAACCTGCCTGGCTCGAAGCGCATTTTCCAGCCCGATCACCCTTCATTAACACCCATACCCCCTTGTTTTTAATTATCTTCGGGAAAATTTGATCCATGCAGCACCTGAACGATATACCCCCCAAAGAGATCGTGCCCGGCTTCTTTGGAAAAATGATCCACGGCGACTCCAGCACCCTGTCCATCTGGAGCGTAAAACAAGGCTCCATCATGCCCGAGCACCATCACGTTCACGAACAGATCACGTATCTCCTGGCAGGTGAACTCGACATGACCATCGGCGGAACAAAATACCACCTCACCCCTGGCTGTACCCATGTCATACCCTCCAATATCCCCCATTCTGCCGTAGCCCTCACCGACTGTACCATCATCGATGCCTTTTCACCAGCCCGCGACGAATACCGCTAAATCTTTACCCAATGGCGCATACCCACGACCACACAGAAGAACACGACCATTATCACGACCATAGCCACAGCGATGATCACGATCACGGCCATTCCCACGGTTTTGGTCACCACCATCATCATCCGGTCAACCTCAAAGAGGTTAACCAGGCCTTTGTCATCGGTATTGCGCTCAACTTCCTTTTCGTCGTTATCGAAGTCATTGTTGGCCTCAACATCCACTCCCTCTCACTGCTCTCCGATGCCGGCCACAACCTCGCCGACGTCGCCAGTCTGGCCATGTCCCTGATCGCCTTCCGCCTCCTGAAGGTCAAACCAACGGAAAAATATACCTACGGCTATAAAAAGACGACCATCCTCGTCGCCCTGCTCAACGCAGCCATCCTCCTGCTTTCCCTTGGCGCCATCGGATATGAGGCCATCCAACGACTGATCACCCCGCAGCCACTGCCCGGTACGACCATATCCGTCGTCGCCGCCATCGGTATCGGCATCAACGCACTGACCGCCCTCCTTTTCCTTAGGAACAAAGAAAGCGACCTCAATATCAAAAGCGCCTTCCTTCACCTGCTGTCAGATGCTATCGTTTCCGCAGTCCTCGTCATCGGTGGTCTGATCATTCATTATACCGGCCTCTACCGCATCGACGCCTTGCTTAGCCTGCTCGTCGCCGTAGTCATCCTGTTCAGTACCTGGCAGCTGCTAAGAGACAGCCTTCGGCTTTCGCTAGATGGCGTCCCACAGGGTATAGAACTAAAAAAGATAAAGGAGATAATAGACCGGATGACCGGCGTAAAAGACTTCCACCATATACATATCTGGGCCATCAGCACGACCGAAAATGCCCTCACCGGCCACCTTGTAGTCGACCGTAACGCCTCTATGGATGCCGTAGAAAAACTTAAACACCAGATCAAACACGAGCTGCTGCACCAAAACATCCAGCACGCTACCCTCGAAATAGAAATGGAAGACCAGCCCTGCTCGGAACCGGATTGTTAAGCCCGGAGCGCAGGCTGTCAAAAGCCGTCAGAAATTCTCTTCAGGCAAAACCCGCGGTCCCAGCCCTAGTTAATAAAACTCCAGAACACCCCAACCCGGATGATCAACCCCGGAGAAGGATATCCCGGCGCAACGAAGTTGTTCCCATACCAGCCAAACCCACGCGGCTGGAACTTGATGGAATTGATATTCTCCGTCCGAACATAGGCCGTAAAGGAGCGAACCCTTAAGTGAAGATAAAAGTTGATATCCGGCAGCCGCTGCGTAATCGTACTGTCACCCTGCGTAAAGAACTGCCCCGTCGCCGGTGAAAAACCGTCCGCCTTATACGGACTGATATACCGCAGCTCTGTACCAAAGCTGATCACCAGGTTCTTGAACCCCAGCTTGCCATCATATCCCACCTGGTTGAAAGAAGTTAATAGAGGAACATGGACAGGCGATGAACCAGCCACCTGCTGCACAATCGTCTCCGTCCTCCAATGCCAGTGCCGGTAGATCGTAAACTGCTTCTTCAACGAGATCTCCAGTACGTTGAACAAAGAAGAGGCCTGATCGGCTTTGTTATAATTGGACCAGAAACTGTAATTACTCAACAAATAATAGGAACCCGTCAACGTCAAATGATGCGACGGCTGATCCAGCGAGGCAAAAACATGCGTCGTATTCTCCTTTTTGAGACTGGAGGTCTGCGCATAATCCAGGTTCAGACTACTTGCCCGCTGAAAGACATACCCCGGTTTCCGGTTCGCATTCTCAAAACCCGCCTGAAAATATCCCACCTCACGACTGATGTACCGTCGCAGAGATATATATGCGTTGTAGTCTCCCGCATCGAGACCATTCAGATAAAGCCGGCCATAGGCTTCTATATCCCATTTCTGATTCCGGGTCTTATTCCGATACTCCGCATGCCCGAAGACATTCTGCTCGCTAAGACTGTGCGCCTTGAGCAAAAAGCCCGACAGATTGTTTGAAGTATCAAAGGTTCCCTTGATCAGATCTATCGTAGCCCCCAGCTTCAGGAATTGTTGCGGGTTCTTCGAGTCGGGAAAGGTGTATACCGAGAAGTCATTCGAAAAGATCCCCCATTTATCCTGCCTTGAAAAAGAGTCGGTGGGATTCAGCGTTGTTCCAAAGTTCGCTTGATAGTATGTCGAATCAAGCGTATAAGAATAACCAGGATAATACGTGTCGACGTACCAATAGTTGTAAGAGCTATAGGACATCGTATGTTCCAGCCTTACCCGGGGATAAAACAGCGGGATGACCGACGTATCCGTTACGATAGAATCCTTTTGCCCCAGATCATACTGCTGACGGAACAGATAGGTCGATTGCCGGTACCGCGTACCCGTAGTGACCGTACTCGAGAACAGGTTACCCGATCCACGGGCAAGGTTGTTCCCCAGCTTGACCGGTACCGTCCCCTGATTACTGTATTGCGAGGAATCCAGATCGGCCGGATTGACCAGGCCGCCGTTTTCAGAGGCGTTGATCTTGTTGACCACCATTACAAAGAAGTTCTGATAGCGCTTACTATGAGATTGGTACCAGCTGCTTAGCCGGTAGTTGGTATGATTGGTGTTCGCGTTCCCAAACGTACCCAGCGAATTGATCAACCGGAATTCGCCGCCCAGGTTCCAGTTGGGTTTTACATTCTGGGTGTGGATAAGATCGACAAAGGTTTCCGTCTGGCTCGCCTGCATATATCCTAATTCAGTATAGGGCTTTGTCGTATTGAAAAGCCGCGTATCCTCGGTCTTGAAAAGATAAAGGTCGTATGCATGGAAACCCGCGTCCCAGCCCGACTGCATCCTTGGCGAAAAAACCAGGTTTCGGGCGGCAGCGCCGTCATTACCCAGGTTGATCCAGGTATTCGGACGCGGTATCTTTCTGGAAATGTCTTCGATGGAGGAATCCAGCTTTACAAAACGGCTGGAATCGAGATAACGGAAATTAATGGTGATCGTATCTTCCTTGCGCTTGACGAGAGTGTCTCCATTCTTGCCGCCACTGCCGCTGCCTCCCATGCCACCAAAACGGTTTAATGGACTACCCTGCCCCAATACAACCTCCCCTACCAGGAGTAGCAGCAAACTTAAACACGCTGTTATAATTCGGCGTCCTTTCACTGATGAAAAAATTCCGGACAAGTTACTCATTAATAGCCATCGGTGGTTATAAGAAACGTTAATTGTAGCTATCCCCGCGCTTATCGAACCGGCCGTCTGCTTTTAAAAGCCTGCGATCAATTCCTTGAAAAGCGCGGTCAGCTTTGGCTCAGCGGCTGCAGCAGCCTGTAAAACCTCTTCGTGGGTAATAATATTTTCTTCATCCCGGATGCCCAGATCAGTGATAACACTCATTGCAAAGACATGCATTCCCATGTGTCTGGCTGCAATCACCTCCTGCACCGTACTCATCCCAACCGCGTCGCCGCCTGCTATATGCAGGAACTTATACTCGGCGCGCGTCTCGAAAGTAGGACCCGTTACCCCGGCATAAACCCCTTCGTGAACGTGAATACCCAGCCGGCTGGCAATCGCCCGCGCCTGTTTGATCAGCGACCGGTCATAAGGCTCGCTCATATCGGGAAAACGAGGACCCAGGGTCTCATCATTTTTACCCAGCAAAGGATTGATCGTAAAAAAACTGATGTGGTCGTTGATGATCATCAGATCCCCTACCTTAAAGGCAGCATTCATTCCCCCCGCGGCATTGCTCAGGAACAAGGTCTGTACTCCCAGCAACTTCATCACCCGGATAGGGAAAACCACCTGTGCAGGCCCATAACCCTCGTAGAAGTGGAACCGGCCCGACAAAACAGCCACCGGCTTGCCGCTCAGCGTACCGAAGATCAGCCTGCCGCCATGGCCTTCTACCGTTGAAACAGGAAAATGAGGAATATCGCTGTAAGCGATCTCCTTTTCGACAGCAATCTCTTTGGAAAGATTGCCCAGGCCGCTGCCCAAAACAATACCGACGGCGGGCTTGCCGGAATAGGCGGCCTGGATAAACCGGACCGCCTCTTCCAGCTGTTGTGAAATAGTCTTATCGCCCATGTCAGGAGACGGCTTTATTAACCAAAGCCGCAGCCTCGCTGAGCAGGATTGCAGACTGAACTTTCAGACCGCTTTCAGAAATAAGTTTTTGCGCTTCTTCAGCATTGGTACCCTGCAGACGAACTATGATGGGAACCTTGATATCGCCGATAGACTTATAGGCGTCGATGACACCCTGAGCTACCCGGTCACAACGAACGATACCGCCGAAGATATTGATGAGGATTGCTTTTACCTTAGGATCCTTCAGGATGATACGGAAACCGGCTTCAACCGTAGTTGCATTCGCAGTACCGCCGACGTCCAGGAAGTTGGCAGGCTCACCGCCGCTAAGCTTGATCATATCCATCGTAGCCATCGCCAGACCAGCACCGTTTACCATACATCCTACGTTACCATCCAGCTTTACAAAGTTCAGGTTGTACTTGCCAGCCTCGACTTCGGTAGGATCTTCTTCGCTGATATCGCGCATAGCCTCGAGATCAGGATGACGCATCAACGCATTGTCGTCCAGATTCATCTTACAGTCAACCGCGATGATCTTCTCGTCACTGGTCTTGAACAGCGGGTTGATCTCCAGCATGGAGCAATCCAGTCCAACATAAGCATTATAAAGATTCGTAACAAACCTGACGCAATTTTTCAACGCCTCGCCGCTCAATCCCAGGTTGAAAGCGATCTTTCTTGCCTGGAAAGGCTGAAGACCTCCCGA
>JAATGQ010000159.1 GCA_015654595.1 Chitinophagales bacterium
ATATAATGACATGGAGCTTATAACCAATAAACCAGTTTTTGTTCACAGCACTATACCCTTTTGCGGGGGCAGTTTCAAAATCATGTTTGAAGGATTTAAACGACCGTTCCCTTACCATTTTAATAACTGGAACTGGTACGCTGTCGACAATCATTGTATTACTTAAGTGGTCTAAACGCTGTCCTACATGGTGTTGTACGCGTTTAGTCATCTCTGCCATCCGTTTACGGCGATTAAAACGGCTTCGATCAATTAAGTTGGTAAACTGATTAGCATAATCAGTTTTCAACTTACTCCAAAGTAAATTTTCGGAATCAATGCCCAAAGCTTCCATGCAACACGAAAGTGCAACGATTTGTAAATCGTTCATCTTGGGAGCAACCGGATAGCATTGAAAATTATGCCGGCTATTTACTTCTTTTTCAAAGAGCTCTTTGCAAATATTGTAGAATTTACTGAAATTCGTTCTAATGTTGTGCATGGATCGTTTAGGTATTTGTGGTTATTTACCAATACGATTGCACAACATTTTTTATTTCAAAGAACTACAAATATTTATTATCGCAATTCAAATGGCGATTTAATAGCACAACGCGTTAATTGTTAGTATTTTCCAGGATAGTATAATGAGTTTGCAAAAAGCCATCCAGGTTAAGGATCGTCTGGCCCGCATCGAGCCTAATATCGCCCATGCTTTGCAACTGGCTACTATGGTCGGCCAAAAACTTCTTTAACGCTTTTACTTCGTCTTCTTTGTAGGCCATTGTATTATCGGGTTAACGTTGAGGCAAATATAATTCATCCACTAGATTGTCGAGGCACAATATTTCCGGTAATCATATTTTCAGCTCTTGGACCGTGTGGTATTTGCCGCACAGGTTACTTTGACTATCATGGGGCGCTATCAAATTTTTTTTTGGAGTCCGTTTATTATGCGGATATTGAGTGCACTAATAAAACCCCAAGCTATGAGTATTTACGACAGTCTGTTGGCCGTTATTAGTGACTTCGATAAAAACCAACACCAAGCCGTGAGGGATGAAAATGATATTCTCAGGCTTTTTTTACCAACCGTAACAGACTCCAAAACGGAAGATTATAATATTCGGGCGGAATATTACGCGTTTTATATGCGAGAGCAACTCCCTGCCGTTATGAGGGCCTGGACTGGTTATTACGATCCAGGACTAAAAAATGGACAGAACGGAGAACTGACGCCTGCCATTACGCATGATAAAATCACCCCGGAAATCATCGCCTACTGGAAAGACAGAATCTCGAAGGTTAATAATCCCATTTTGAAAGCCAGGTATAGCGGCCTGGTTTGGGAACTGTCCAAGCCCGCCACTGGAAGTAAACCGCAACTGGCGATAGCAATCATCCATATTGAAAACTTGATTCTCTCATGCACTACAAAGCACTTTAGCCTCTTCACTACCGTTTTTAAAAAACTGAAACGGGCGTTATCGCTGGCCACAATATTTAAAAAGGATGAGTTATTCAGCCAGGCCGTAGCTGCTTTGAGAATATACGAAAAGGAAGTTGGGAGTTTGGACAAGCCCGGCATCTGGAAACATAGCTACTTGTTGCTGGTAGCTGATAAAAAAATTACCGTGGATGATTCTGTTAAAGGTAAAGTGATCTCAGAACTCGAGGATCGGCTTAAAATCGCCACGACTCCTGATTCGGCTGGCAAGTTGCAAATTAATAGCGCGGAGGCGGCCACTGAATTGCTAGTTCAATATTATGCTGACCAGAACAGGATGGAAGACCTAAAAAGAGTTCTCTCCCTGTTGGACGAAGCCTACTCAAAAGATGCTAGTGCTAAGCCGATCCAGATGGAGCATTATCTCTACAAGCTACATCAATATTATAAAGCAAATAATTTTAGAGCCGAAGACGAAGCCGTCCTTAAAAGAATGGAGCCGCTCGGGCCAGCAATCATTAGTGAAATGAAACCGTTCCGGTCGGAAGTCACCATAGACCAGGAAAAAATTAATGCATATATAGAACGTTGCCTGCAAGGCAGTCCAACGGAGATTTTTTATAAACTCGCAATTGCTTTTATACCAGACGGTAGCCCATCTTCAGACATGTTCGGAGAAAGTCAAATTTATCAGTCCATTACCAAAGGCATCTACGATAGGTCGGGCAGGAGAGTTGCACAGGTTGGGCCTGTCAGTTCCGACGCTGCAGGTAATAGCCAGCATAATATCGCCGCGATGTTATCCGTATATGGAGCCTTTCTACACTTGGCATTGCAGGCAGCTATGGAAAAAGGAATTCTCAATACGGATGACATTATGGATTACGTCTATGCCTCATCACTGATCAAACCCGATAACTACGAAATTATTCGGATAGGCGTTAATAGTTTTCTTTCCGGGGACTACATTACCAGTTTACATTTATTGATTCCACAGATAGAAGCCGGGTGTCTGAACCTTCTGGAACAAAATGGCGGCACCCGTATGGAGGATGGCCGGAGCGGAGGGTACAATCTCAAACTCTTTAGCAAAGTCCTGCGGGAGCAGATTTTTGTTGACTCCTTTGGCGAAAGAGAGGCAGAATACTTCAGGGTGCTGTTCACAGAGTCGACCGGATGGAACCTCCGCAATAAGGTATGTCATGGTCTAATGGCGGCGTCGGAATTTACAGAGCAAAATGCGGAGCGGGTACTCGTGGCCCTCTTTCATGTCTGCATCTTTCGTTTTGCTGACCAGGAAGAATCCGCCCATGGCGAGGGGGAAGGCACAGAGAACTAAGGCGTAGGCAACCGCCGGACTATATGGCCAACTTCTCAAAGCCGACCAGGCTGGTGGCGTCAATCATTTCCCGCAATCCCATTTTAATATAAACACCGCCTACATCTTTCATTTTCTGACCTGCTGCCTTCTTTAATGCAAGATACTGCAGGCCAACCCTGGAAAGCAGGGTCATTCCAGTATGACGGGCTATCTTGGCAGTAACCTCCCGGGTGACCCCAGCCTTATCGGCAAGGACCTTTATATTTCGGTTGTAGGTTTGGGATTCCACAAAAGCGTCACTGCGGAACCAAAAGGTGGAATTAGGATCAGGATCTTCAAATTCCTTCATGATAGCCTCAGCGTCCGGATATACCCAAAGCGGTATCAACCGGGGGACTTCATTTTTGCTTCGCCGGCCCGTGATGTACATCCCGAATTCGTGATCGTAGTGAACGTCGTGGCGCCGCATATAAAAGAGGTCGTTGTAATACCAGCAACCATAAATCTGCAGCAGGAACAACTTCTTGTCTCTGGCCTGGGAGGGTTCTAGCGCAAAATCGGGCAGTTTTTTAAAATTGCGGACATCTACCACATCCCAGTGCAGGCCTTCTTCCCTGTCCGGAACATTTACAAATACCTTTTTCATAATCTGAGCCACGACATCTTTGTCGATGAGTCTATCTTCCTCAGCCGCATGCTGCAGCACCTTAATGAATTTGTCGAATAGTGATTTTACGGAGGCCGGCGTGAGGAAACTGGTTTTCTGGCCAGGCTGTTTGGCCAGGTAATTACGGATCCGTGCTGCCATCTCTACGTCAATTTCATCGAAGGGCAGGTTTGGGTTGAACCTATCCAAATGGCCGATGAAGCTGGAATATTTCTCCCAGGTGCTTTCCTCGAGGTCCACCAACTCCGGCGGATTTTTGATGAAATTTTTAAAGTAATCGTTGAACAGGACGCGATTGCCTTTAAAATTTAGTTCCTTCTCAATATGATAGTGGGTCAATTTTTTGCCCGCATCATAGAGGCGCTTATGTACGCCAGTGATCTTATCCAAGAGAACTTTGATGGCATTATTGCTTTGAAACGAATACGGGCTTGTTGGCTTGACCCAGCCCTGGTCTTTTCCTGACCACTCATCGATGGTAGGGTTCTGCGGTAAGTTGACCGGATAATACTCCTCGCCCTGACCGCCGATGTAAACATATACATGGACGGGATAACGGCCGTTTTTGTTGACCTTTCTTTTATAGTTAAACTTCACTTTTATCGAAACTCCCATAGCTCGGCATTTTAACTGTTAAGAGTAAATGACCATGTCTAAGGTCCGGCAAGGTGGGAGAGTACCAAAAAAAGTAGCAGAAAGTTCAAGAAAAAGTTCAAGAAAAAGGGAAGAAAAAGTTCAAGAAAACCCATGGAAACGGGCGGAATCCGGCGGAATGTAAAAAAGGCTTAAAATGACAAAACCCGCGCCAGGCGCGGGTTTCTGATTCCGTTGTAGTCCATTGAAGACTGGTATGGCTCCCCCTGCTGGACTTGA
>JAATGQ010000044.1 GCA_015654595.1 Chitinophagales bacterium
GGCTGGCCAAGCTCAGCGGTGGGGTAGCTGTCCTATATGTCGGTGCTGCCACGGAGGTAGAAATGAAAGAAAAAAAAGATAGAGTAGATGATGCATTGCATGCTACCCGCGCGGCTATCGAAGAAGGCATCGTACCCGGTGGCGGTGTAGCCTATATCCGCGCCATCGAGAAATTGCAGCCGCTGACCGGCGACAATTCCGATGAGACCACCGGTGTAGCCATCGTACGCCGGGCCATTGAAGAGCCGCTCAGACAGATCGTGCGGAATTGCGGACTCGAAGGCAGCATCGTAGTACAGAAGGTTCGGGAAGGACAGCTCGATTATGGGTTCAATGCCCGTACCGAAAGATACGAAAATTTGCTCGCGGCCGGCGTCATCGATCCGACCAAAGTGACGCGCATCGCCCTGGAAAACGCAGCTTCGATCGCGGGGATGTTGCTGACAACAGAATGTGTCGTGTCGGACAAGCCGAAAAAAGAAGACGTCCCTGCGGCGGCAGCTCCGGCTATGGATTTGGGTTATTAATGACTGTCTATTCAACACATTATTCAAAATAAAAACAAAAGGAGGAGATCATGGCAAACATTATCAAAAACGACAATGCCCGCCCGGCAACTTTTGGAAGTGCTGTCGATCAGCTCTTCCGGCATAATCTCGATCGTTGGTTCGACGACCAGTTCTGGGGGTTCAATGGACTACAGACCCGTTCCGGTGTGCCCGTGAATATCCAGGAACAGGACCAAAGCTATGAGGTAGAGGTAGTAGCGCCGGGACTGCAAAAAGAGGATTTTCAACTACAGCTCAACGGCGATGCATTGACCATTTCTTTCGAGCACAAAGAAGAGAACAACCAGCAAGGAGATAACGACCGCTGGCTTCGCCGGGAGTACCGGAAGCAATCGTTTAACCGGACCTTCACGGTCGGTGATACAGTCGATATCGACAAGGCTACTGCCCGGTATGAGAATGGCATCCTGCATCTTACCTTGCCTAAAAAGCCGCATGCGGTTAAAACTTCCCGGACCATCAGTGTCCAATAACTGTTCTGTGTAATGACAGAGATCGATTACGAACGGGTGGGCTGCTGGCAGCTCACCCGTTTTTTTTTATGTAAAATGTTGAGATATCGCCAATGTGCTATTCCCCTTCGGTGTATTGTGCCTGGTCATCCTTTTGATGATGCTCCTCAGGAGATGGCGGCAACCTATGTTTGGCTCTACGGCGAATATGACGTTTCATCTCTGTATACCCCCGATATAACCGCTTGTGACCCCAGTTATAGCCTCTGTTGCGTAATCGATGATAGCATTGCCAAAGCTCAATATCAATGAGCCTGTTGGTCAAGGCTGTCAACGCCTCATGAATGGGATTAGGGGGAGCTGACAAGCTTAACATGAAAACACCTACAGGCTTCGAATCCTATGGCTGCTTCGACCTGGGAGATGACCGGGACTTCGCTGTAAAGCTATTTTCGAAACTCGAGGGCTCGCCGGCAGAAGCAGATGCAAGCGTGCTTCACATGGATATGAGAAATATAGAGGACTGCCGGTGAATATGCAGGTGAAGAGTTGTTCTATCGGGGAATTGAGCTGGAATGGAAAGACCGTTATCCAGGAATTATTCAGAAGGCTAAGTCTGGGAGAAACGCCAGCATAACCTGACTTACGGTTTGATGCTGAGTATAAATAATAAAAGAGCCGGAATATCAATTATTCCGGCCCTTCATGGTCTATCTCCTTTTGCTAAGGAAGTTTCGAAAGCCGCCACGCGCCCATTGAAAACTCTGCGATCGCACAAGGGCCCGGTCGTGCAGTTGTTCCTGTCTATCGAGATTCTGACGCTGTGCGTTGTTGACGGGCTTCCAGGTCGCGTCCCGGCGTTCGTCCCAACTGCCTTGCGCATTCCTGCGATAAACGTTCCCCTCCCGGTCTGTGGTTACCCGTTCAGCAGGTTCCCTGCGAAGAACACCAGGCCGGTTCCTGTAGATATTATTCTCGCTGCGGAACAGCCATTCCCGGGCGAAATAACTGTTCCGGCCGTACATCCCGCGATGAACCAGGTTCCCGGTCATATAGGGAGGACGATAAACCACGGGGCCCCACCAACCGCCAAACCAAAAGCTACCTCCCCAAACAACATTCCAATTGAACCAATCCGGGCCATAACCAAACCCTAAAGTCCAGCCGGCTGAGGGATCGTACCACATATTGAAACCCCAGGTCCAAGGCCGGGCATAATAGAAGTGCCTCCGCCAGGGATGGTAATAATACCCCGTTCCATATACCACCGTCGGCCCAAAAATGAAAGCGTTGAGATAGCCCGGCGTGTAACCCATGTACACCCAATCGGGGCTGACGTCATAGATATAGACATATTTCACAGGGTATACCGGGCAGGTGGGTGGAATCAGGTCGACTTCCTCCGGCCTTGCGATGCAAACCTGCCAGGGTCCGGTGGGGTTGCCGGCTTCAAACCATACCCCGTTGTCAATCGCATAGTATTTTCCCTGAAAACCGATTACCGGTGTAGGCGAGTTGACAGCATATTGAAGATGCGTCCCGGGGATATCCTCAAACTGCGGGGTCCCGTCATACGTCACATTGACCTGGGCGTTTTTCCGGTCCACCCGGGCTGTCTGCGGGATCTGGGCATCGAGGACGGCTTCTCTGGCCGCCGGCGTACCAGCAACGCTTGCCAATACCTTGTCCTTAGGCGAACCTTCGGGAATTTTTGCAAATCCCGCCGGCAAAGCGTCAGCAGGAACATATTGCCAGTTTCCTTCCAACTTGTCAGACCTGTACCAGCGTCCGGACAACAATACATAGTATTGTCCGCTGGATGTTACCCGGAAGATATCGTTATGAGAGTTGATGACATATTCCAGATCCGTACCCGGTATCGGTGCAAAGCTGGCTGCACCGTCCGATTGAATCAGCTCAGCCGGTTTGGTACTAACGATGATGCTGGACACCAATGTGTCGGCAGCTGCCCCGGCGTCTACGTAGCCAGGTTCTGCATTGATTGCAGAATCCACCTGGTGCTGTATGTTCTTCAGTTTGGAAGGAATGACGCGCAGATAAGCATATGGTCCCGTCGCGGACGGAGCTTCGTACCAATGGTTGGCGCCGTAGACATAGAAATGTCCGTCGTTATCTTTGATCATAGTAAAGGGCGTATTGATGACCACATCCACACCCCAATTTTTGTTATACTGCGTCATAGGCTCACCATCGATAACTACCAGCAAGGAAGGCCGCGACTGATAGATGATATCAGGCGGATTTGTGTTTAGCCCTTTGGACAGGTGCTTTTCCTCGGTGTTCATATTCAGGGAGGCCAGCAGGGCATCCAGCGGCAGATCAAGATTTAACGCGGGAATGCCGGTCTCCAATTCCATTTTGAGATAATCCGCCTCTATTTTCGCGCGGAGGTAGTTGTAGCTTACATTCACCAGGTCTGATTGTGGGGCAAGCTTTATATTCGGCACTTTCACCGAATCGATATGCACCATCCGATTATCCCGATCCGTTTCGACATGTGCAACCATCCAGAAAGTACCAAACACGGGGTCTTTCTCATCCTTTCCCGAGAAGGAAAAAGCTGCTCGGGCCTTTAGGACGTTTCCCTGTATGGATTCCGGTTGGAGTTCATAGATCTTGACCAGGCTGCCATCCCTTAGGGGTAACGATTTAGGCCACTGTTCCTGGGCCCTGATAATGCCGGCGAGCAACAAGAAACAGCCGGCGAGAGTGATAATACGACGATAGCGTTTCATAAAAATTAATTTTAAACTTCTTAAAAAATTTTTACTTAACGATACCACTTACCGGGCATCAATTATCCGCCCCTGGACAAAGAATATGCCATCCAATCAGGGGAGAAAATTTGACACCAGTTCTTTCAAGATGACAGCAAAACTGCAAAAATTTCGTGGTAGCATTTTCGTATTGCGCTTGAAAGCTTTTGAACAGGTTCGACTGTTATAGCCAGAGACGATATTTTATTTTTTATCGATACCGTGTTTGATATAATGAAGAAGGAGAAATCGGGTGGGGCAGGCTTTTATATCAAGAAAAACTATGCAGATTTGTTTTTTCGTCCGCATTGGAGAACTAGTTCGCCACGCTGCCGAAAAATCCACAGCTGCTGCGGGCTCCTTGTTCTTCGGGAAAACTGGGGATTGTCGGACTCGACTTATTCCGGCCCCACGATTCCTCTTTTTATACATTTGCACTATAATTAATATAAAATAATTCATATATTGCTCTCCAAATCCCTTAACAATAGTCGCTCCTTAAAAGTGTAATCTATTGTTATGAAATATTTGCTATTCACTTCCTTCATTTGTTTTGGAATTATTTTGCAATGTCTTGGTCAATGTACAACACCTTCTCCCATTCCCGTGGTCGCTTGTGGCACTGGCACTCCACTGTCAGACAACGCGAACATCAATAGCGGTCAGACGTATTATGCCACAGGCGGATCGTATCAAAATATAAATATCGGTGGCGGCACCCTAGTCCTATGCGGTACGGTCATCATCAACAATTTGAATTTCAATAGCGGTTGGCTGATCATCAATCCTAATGCAAATATCACCTTCAATGGTAATTTCAGCGGTAGCACCAATAATTTTTACAATTCAGGCACGGTGACGTTTAACTCCAACATAGCCGTCCAGGGAACAAATACCTTCGTTTACAATGCGGCGGGCGCGTCTATTACTGTCAATGGAGGTATCACGGTCTTTAACAGTGGACTTTTTATCAATAACGGAACAGCCTGGGCCAATACCATAGATATCAATAGCGGTGCTTCGATTTGCCTTGGGCCCAATTCAGTCTCGGGCGCTACCAATATCCAGAATAATCAGACCAATGCCGTCTCTGTTCCTGTGGGGACTGCCTGCCTGAGCTATACGGGTACTTTTACGGGAAACAATCCTATTACTGCTTCTCCGGGTCTTATCATCTGTAGAGCCCCTTCTTCCACCGCCCCCAATAGCAATGTGATCGGCTCTGCAACGGTGGTCCCGAACTGTTCCGGCTGTCAGATGGTGTTGCCGGTTAGACTCGTTTCTTTTCAGGGTAAAGAATATGACGGACAAGCGGAACTGGACTGGGTGACAGCGATGGAAGACGAATTGAAGCTCTTTGCAATCGAAGAGAGTTACGATGGTAGCGTCTTCCGGACAATAGACACGGTAAACGCCCAAAATCGGCCTTCCTCTTATCACTATTCCACACGGATCGATGATGACCGATATTTCAGGTTAAAAATGGTGGACATTGACGGAAGGTCCACTTATTCCCCGGTCATCCTGTTAACCTATGCTGCGCCTGGCGTCCGGATAGCGATCCATCCGAATCCTATAACCGATGATGATCTGTCCATAGTTGCTTATTCAGATAAAGATCAAAATGGAGAATTTGTGATCATGGATATGCTTGGTAGAAATATTAAAAGGTCCACTGCCCTTATAAACAAGGGAAACAATTCTTTTCATCTGGATCTGAACGGAATAGGAACAGGACAATATTATTTGTTTTTCGTTGGTGCGCACGACAGATCGAAACCGATGCCTTTTGTTAAGATCTAATATTGTATTTGTAAAAACAGGCAGAAAGGAATGGGGGACTCTACATTGCCGGAAATTTCAGTTGATGGCTCTTTTCAACGCGCATATATATTTTTAACTCTCAGGAGCCCTTGAAGGGGAATCTTGCGGGCTGTTGGAGTCGCCGGATCACGGATGAATATCGATTAGTCTATGCCGTAAGAGAAAACCGATTACATATTCTGCAGTGCCGGTTTCATTATCAGTAAATGATTTTTGAGGCTGTTCCGAATCAATAACGGAAAATGGTAGAAAGCGTTTATATAACGGATATTATTTGAAAACATGACTAGCATCGGTTTCGTTATTTTCTCCTATCCGGCTACTTGTTCTTCCTGAGACCACCAAATCACAGTAGAAAAAGGGGAGGCGCCTGTCAGTGGCCAGCGCTGCCATAGCCTCAATCATTTACTTGACCTAAGAACCATTCGTTGGTATAAATTTTGCGATCTTTTTTTAAAATGAATCATTATGAAAGACGATATAACAACCCTCGAAAAGAAATATTGGGCGGCTATGGCCGCTAGAGACTTTGACACAGTTAAAAACTTGACAAAGTTTCCTTGCATTGTAGCAGGAAAGCAGGGTATCATGAGCGTCGATGAGCCAAGTTATAAAAAGATGTTTGACCAGAACAGTCATAAAATAATGACAGTAAAAGACATCTCCGGTGAACTAGTCCAGACCGGTGAAGACCATGCCATGATTGCGTATCTGGTGGAACTGGACTACGACGGACAACCGATGAAATGTGCTTGTAGCTCTACATGGATAAAAGATAATGGCAATTGGAAGTGTGCCATGCATACTGAAAGTGATTTGGAAAAGAAATAATACCCGCATGCAGGGGTGAAAACTAGCATATGCTTATAATCACCCTTCATAAGGTAGTTGATACTCTACAGGCTCCCGCAAGGGAGCTTTTTATTTGATCCACGTGCCAGCAGCCCATCAGAAAGTCAGGCAACCCGCCGGATACTATTCTCCACCGGATCATTGTCGACTTTAGTCGGCCATCCGTAATATACAGCGACTGTTTGTTCCAAGGCTTTATGCTATATGCAAGTGCTTTTGCGATAGTACTTTGGGCAGAACCTGAACATATTGCTGCATCCATGACCACACCCATTATGGAAGGAGCCTTCGCCAATGCCATAGGCAGCGCAAAAGGATTTAGTACTTTGACCGCTTTGGCCGAATCGTGTTTAAAGCAATAGATTGTCCTTCGTGGGTGCCGCCGAGTTTGGAATGGGTCGAAAGGATTGAATTGCGCAAAGCCAACACAGTAGTAGACTTTCTCTGGATTCGAACTTCAATAGCATTATTACTGAATACTTTAACTCCAGACGTAAATTTTGGAAAAAATGCGAAAATCAGATGAAGGAATGATTCCTGTCATGGTCGCGGCAGCCGTAAGTCCCTAGCTTTACTGAAAAAGATCGCACTGATATGAAAAAAGTTATCTTACCGGGACTCATTGCAGGGGTTGTACTGTTTTTAGTCAGCTATGGTGGTCTGTACCTGGCCATTAAGTTCTTCCCGAAACTTTTTGTGGACTATATTAATCCGCTTTTCAGCTCGGAGGGGTGGCGGGACGCATTGTTCTATTCGCATGCATTCGTCATTGCCTTTGCATTGTCGTGGTTCTGGGATCGTTTCAAGGGACTTTTCAAGGGATATTTCCTTGTTCGTGGGGTAGAATTTGGGATAGTGTATGCCTTGGTGGCGCTGGTACCCGTGATGTGGATCTCCTTCAGTGCGTTAGATGTGACGCTTTCGATGGTGGTAAGTTGGTTGCTGTATGGGTCGTGTCAATCTGTACTGGCAGGTATTATTTTCGCAAAAATTAATCCTTAGAAAAACTGGCCACGAAGGTGGGTTTACAAGCTAGTTGAGAAGACAGAACCCGCTACCGCAGCGGGTGAATTATGGTCGGGCAGACAGGATCAGCGCAGCTGATCCTGTCTGCCCTCGGCATTACCCAAGAAGCCCGATCCCGACTTCGTCGGGATTGTTTTGTTTTGATGTCCGCTTTTGTGAGCAAGTTCGCAACGCGTCCAACAAAAGCAAAACCCGCAGCTAAATAGCTGCGGGTTTCTTGTGGTCGGGGAAACCGGACGATTGTCGAACTTCGTGCTAACGAATTATTTACATTCAATAACTTGTAGTTGCATTACCAGATAGCCCAAAGTAGTTTCGCAATTTGCTGCTGAGCTCCGGGTATCTGGCAGTAACTATGCCTGGCATATGCATACGTTTGCCCGGAAGGGGTGCAGATTTTATGACGCAGACAAAAATCCTATTGCAATAGAATTTCGTAATTATTACTTTTAGACTCACATGAGAAGTGCTATATTACCCCAGAATGAATCCGAGCGGCTTGCGGAGCTATATTCCTATAAGATCCTCGATACGACTCCTGAACCCGATTTCAACGATATAGTCGAGCTGGCATCTTATGTATGCGGCACGCCAATTTCGCTTATTTCCCTCGTAGATCACGATCGTCAATGGTTTAAGGCTCGCAAAGGGCTGGAAAGTTCTCAGCTGCCCCGGGACATCTCTTTTTGCGCCCATACGATATTATCGGAAGAACCGATGATCATTCCGGATGCTATGGCCGATGATCGTTTTAAAGACAATCCGTTGGTGCTGCAAAATCCGTCGATCCGCTTCTACGCGGGATTCCCGCTGGTAACGCTAAAGGGCCATCAGGTGGGGAGCTTATGTGTGATCGATACGAAACCAAGGGCGCTGGATGAAAAGCAGATGAGTATTTTGGGTATCCTGTCGCGCCAGGTGATCAAGCTGATGGATGAGCGGGTAAAGAACGATTATCTGAAAGAGATGAGTCTGCTGGAAAAAAAGCATAGCAAAGGTCTGCAGGAGCTTATCGATACGCAGCGGAGGATCATGTCCATACTTGGGCACGATACGAGGGCGCCGCTGCATGCGATCAATCGCATCATCCGCCAGGCAGCAGATGGAAATTTAAATGAGAACGAGCTGACTTCCTGTTTCGAGCTGATCGGCAATGAACTGGATGCCACGCTCATCCTGCTGGATAATCTGGTTGCGTGGGGCAAGTCGCACGTGATGCCGGGCAGGCATGCCTCAAAAAGATTCATGGTACAACGTATAGTGGATGAGACTTTCGAGCTTCTGCTGGAGGCGGCCGACCGTAAGTGTATTACGCTGGTCAATAACATAGGCGAGGATTGCTTCATGTATACCAGCAGGCAGATCGTGAGCTTTATTCTTCGAAATCTGATCAGTAATGCCATTAAGTTCAGCGAAAGCGGAACTATAGTCGTCAGTGATTCGAGGGAGGAGGAGCATTTAGCTATAACAGTGAAAGATGAAGGGGTTGGGATGAGCCCCGAGCAGCTGAATGATCTAAGCACGGGGGTGCTAAATCCTTCGAAGGGGACGCGGCAGGAATCCGGTTCGGGGCTTGGCATAGCATTGATCCTGGAGTTCCTTCAACAGCATGGCGGAAGGATAAGTATGGAAAGCGAGCAGGGCAGGGGAACTTCCATGACGGTGTATTTTAGTTCCGGGGAGCTCGTATAATAGTTTGACCTTTCTTATTAAGCGGGATAAGGAAGATATATTCTATAATAATGCAGCAAAGTTTTCGAATCTAAAAATAACTGTGTAGCGTAGGCTACGCTACACAGCTTTTCGAAAAAATGAAAGCTGCGTTGGGCGCGGGTTTCAAAATTGGTCGGGGAAACTGGACGATAGTCGAATCTGCAACCAGCCACTGGATGGATCAGTACCAGGCAGGCTTGTCCCCTTCGGTGCCAGGCTTGCTTATCCCCAACGAAGCCCGGATATCCCGCGGCGGATCCTGCGCGAGCTTCACGACCAGGTCAGCCACACTCTTGCGGGAGACTTCGGTGCCCTTGAACGGTTCCCCCTTCTGCGTAAGTTCATAATCCACCTCGTCCTTGTCGGTCAGCCAAGCAGGCCGCACGATGGTATAGTCAAGATCAGCAGATTCGATCACGTTGGCTGCAGCGCTATAGGGCCCCAGGTAACCGTCATCGAGCTGCTCGTGATTCCATCTGCCGAAGGCGCCTGGCACCTCGTCATAGATGCCCAGCGTGGATATCCAGATCAAGCGCCGGACACCGGATGCTTCCAATGCGGCAACTACGGATCTGGCCTGATTTTCAATGTCGTCACCCCCGAGATTGGCGTAGACGATATCCTGGCCTAACGCAGCCGCTTGCAGGTACCGTGTGTCATTGACATCGCCTTCGATCAACTCGACACGCTCGCCTCGCCTTTGCAGCAAACGTCTTGACTTTCGAAGGTAAAGGGTCAGATAAGCATCTGTCTGTTCAAGGAATTGATCGATGGCTTGGCGCGCTATTTTTCCGGCAGCGCCAAGAATGAGAACTTTGGTCATAACATACTCTTTTTATTGATTATAGTTACTGTGATTTGTCGGTTACGGCCGATTTTGGTGTTAATGATAATGTTTCAATACCGCCCGGCCTTTTGCCTTGCCGGCCAGCATATCGTCCAATTCATGAGTCAACGTTTCCAGACCAATTTCCCTGGTTATGGTTGTAAGCTGACCCGGCTTCCATTCACTGGCCAGTTTGTGCCATATGGCCGATCTCTCCTGGAGAGACACTTCTACAGAATCAATGCCTATCAGGCGGACGCCCCTGAGGATAAAAGGAAAGATGGAAGTGCGAAGTTCGGTAGAGGCCACCATGCCGCAGGTGGTCACGGCGCCGCCATATTTGACCGATTTAAGTATACCCGATAGTACCGGTCCGCCAACACTGTCTATGCCAGCCACGAACTGCGCTGCCGCCATTGGCTTTGCATCATACTTAGCTATAAATTCACTTCGTTCGATCATCTCATGCGCACCTAACATGTCGATTAAAAATGCCGGGTTCGGCTTGCCGGTAATAACGGCAACCTGATAGCCTAACTTACTGAGGATAGAAACAGCAATGCTGCCTACGCCGCCGCTTGCGCCACTGACAAGTACCTTACCCGCATCCGGCCGGATTTTGGACATGAGCAGCTGCTGTACCGAAAGTCCTGCGGTCAAACCCGCCGTGCCCAGGCTCATTGCTTCCTTTTCCGTCAAATTTTCCGGTAACGGCAGGACCCAACCCGCAGGCACAGCGATGTACCCGCCAAAGCCACCCCACGTATTCATCCCTAAGTCGAAGCCCGTGACGAGTACCTTATCGCCGGTTTTAAACCCGGCGGTATTTGAAGAAATAACTTGTCCGGCAGCATCAATTCCCGGCACATGCGGGAAATTACGGGTCACGCCGCGATTTCCGGACGCCGATAGTGCATCTTTATAATTGACGGAGGAGTAGGTAACCTTGATAAGTAAGTCCTGTGGATGCAGGTCACCCGTGTCCAGCGACACGATCTTTCTTTCATAACTTCCGTTAACTTCGACTACCTGCATTGCTTTATAAGGGTGATTCATGACTTGGTTTTAAGCGAATTTAACTACCTTTAAACTGTTTAACAATAACTTACATTCGCTGCTGTAGCGGAAAAAAAGTATAGTATTGTTGATTATCAATAGGAAAAAATATGGAAGAATTGGAAACTTTCGAATACCTCTGCCCGTCGGATGCCTTTTTGCAGGTGATCAAAGGAAAATGTAAGACCACAATTATCATGATGATCGAGAAAGGCCGTAACCGGTTTAGTGAAATGCGCCGGACCTTGCCGACGATCAGTGAGCGCATGATCTCCAAGCAGCTGGATGAACTGGAACGTGATGGTATTATCGTACGCCAGGTTTTTGGAGAAGTTCCTCCCAGGGTTGAGTATAACCTCACTGATTACGGTAAGACGCTATACCCGATCATCCGTGAAATGCGGCGCTGGGGCTATATTCATCTCGAGCGTTCAGGCATCACTTCAGTCCGAAAGTGAAGGCTTCAACGATACGATTCACCGAAAGGGTGCTACTAACCTTGCTGTCGCAATTCTTCGTTAGCGATCATGAATCTCTCTGACTCCATAGACCACCGATCCCGACTTCGTCGGGATCGTTTTGTTTTGATGTCAGCTTTTGTGAGCAAGCTCGCAACGCGTCCAACAAAAACAAAACCCGCAGCATATCGCTGCGGGCTTCTTGTTGGTCGCCCTCCCTGTACAATTTTCGAACTTATTTTTAATAGATTTAAGGCGCCTGGCTAAACTAAATGTTTTAAAATCAAATAATTTCAGATAAATTAGGGTTCAGGAAAAAATTAACAAAATATCATTATCGATTATCAGCTAGATGATTATAATGCCCGAATACAAATCCCTAAGATCAAGATGACCTATAATAGACGGCACATTATTAAGAGCGTTTGCTCCTCGGTAGAAATAAGTGCAAGCTCTAAAGTCATTTGGGACAACATAACCAATGTTAAAATAGAGCAATTTACTGATCCTCTGATTTTTAAAATTTTAAATATTCCGAAACCATTAAGAGCGGAAGTAATTTCAGAAGGCAAAGGAGGTAAACGAATTGCATATTTCAATACTGGAAAAAGATTTATGCAAGAGATCATTGAGTGGGATCCATTTAAGAAATATTCATTTTCGTTTAATCCCGAACCCGGTTTCAGAGTTTGCTATTTATTCGAGCTCTCTGAAGGAGTTTTCAGGATTCCATTTGGTGAATATTTGTTATTAAGTAACGGGCAAAAGACATCTTTAAGATTAAGTACAACGTATAGCATTGACAGAAGATTTTACCTATTTTTTCATTTCCCTGTATGGCTTATTTTGAAAATATTTCAGCGCTATCTACTGGCTTCGATAAAAAGCATTAGTCAAAGAAATGAACACGATAAGAATTGAAGAGTCTATCATTGTTGAAAAACTTCCGGAAATGGTTTTTGATTTCACCCAGGATTACGGTAAACGCTTGCATTGGGATACATTTTTAAAAAGAGCTGATCTCATGAACGGAGTAAGTGAGGCAGGGAAAGGGGTGAAAGCGTATTGTGTAGCTAGAAACGGGCTCGCCATGGTCACTGAATACATAACTTTCAATAGGCCGGAGGTTACCGCAATTAAAATGACAAAGGGCCCTTTCCTGTTTAAGTCATTTTTGGGTTCATGGCGATTTAAGCCGAAAGGCGCAGGCAAGACAGAGGTCATATTTCTATATTCATTTACATTAAGATTCCCATTTGTTCTACTTTCAGGACTTATAAAACGGAATCTTCATAAGAATGTAAGACAGAGACTAATCGACCTTAAGCATTCTATTGAACATAGTGACAGGAAGCTTAACTAAAAGAAGGGGCACAGGATTCGAACTGTACTATTCTTGATTAACAATCAGATAGCGAATGGTGTAATAAAGTCGAACTATTTTCGAACCGTAAAACTTTGGGCTTCCTGAACTCCGGCCACAAGAATTAGAGTTTCCAACGAGTCTGACGTCCTCCCATTATCGCTTGGGCCACCGATATGGGAAATTCTCTCGTGATCGTCATAATGACTACCACGCACTAATATAGAATTGGACGATACTTTGGTCAATCAGGCTATAAAGCTAAGTAAGCTTAAAACCAAGAGGGAAGTAGTTCAGGAAGCATTGAAAAACTATGTTGCCTTTATGAAAAAAAAGGAACTATTAAATCTTAAAGGCCGAGTCACCTGGGAAGGGAATTTGAAGGAAATGCGTAGCTTATGAGCGACCCTTTAGTTTTTGACACGTCAGTTTGGATTGACTTTCTACATAATAAAAGTAATCCCGCGTCAGACTTGTTGACTTCATATATTGAGGGAAACGACCAAATTCTACTTACTCCGACGATTTTACAAGAAGTACTGCAAGGCATTCGCGATGATGCTCAATACAAGCATATTAAAGAGATATTATCTTACTTTACTACACTTCAGTTTCCACCAATTCAAGCTGCCGTCGGGTCGGCTGATTTATATCGTTCGATACGTAAAAAAGGTTTGACCGTTCGGAAAAGTAATGATTGCCTAATTGCATTCTATGCAATCGAGTTTTCGACAGCCCTTGTGCATTCTGATAGTGATTTTGATCTGATCGGTAAGCACACAAAACTCAAGATATGGCGGCCGCGATCCTGACTGTATTCGAATCCGTAACTTATTGGACCTGAAATAATCGCGATCGAAAGATAAAATGAGATAAACTTAAAACCCGCCGTGGTGGCGGGTTTTGAATTAAGGTCGGGAAGACAGGATTCGAACCTGCGACCCCTACGTCCCGAACGTAGTGCGCTACCGGGCTGCGCTACTTCCCGAATACTGTTAGTTTGAAAACGGGTCGCAAAAATAACAAGCTTCCTGCATCCCGCAAAATTGATTTACTGTATTTTTTGGATGGTCCTGAACGCTTTACCAAGCTGATCGGTCAGGTCGGACGGCAGCATGCTTTCCTGGCTGTCGGCCTCCGCAGCCAGGTCTCCCGCCAGTCCATGCAGGTAGACGCCCAGAAGGGCCGCTTCGCTCGAACCATATCCCTGCGATAAGATCGCCGTCAATATTCCCGTCAGCACATCGCCGCTGCCTCCTTTGGCCATCCCTGCATTACCGGTAGAGTTGAAAAAGCCCTTGCCGCCGGGCATCGCGATAAAGGTATAATGCCCTTTCAGCACGATGATACACTGCCGCTTCCGGGCCGCTTCCCGGGCTTTGGCGAGGCGGTCGAAGTCGTTGGCAGACGCGCCAAAAAGCCGCTCGAATTCCTTTGGATGCGGCGTAAGGATAGAATAGGGGGGAAGCAGATCGAAAAGTTCGGGATGTGTCGACAGGATGTTCAGCGCATCGGAATCGACGACCATCGGTTTCCGGAAACGGGTCAGCACATCCCGCACAAATGCCACTGTACGCTCATCCGTGCCGATGCCCGGCCCTATGCCGATTACCGAGTACTTGTCCAGCTCACCGGAAAAGGACGTATGGATATGCTCGTCGTCATCCGTCAGAACCATCGCCTCCGGTATAGTCGACTGCAGGATGGTATATCCGCAGCGTGGTACCTGGCAGGTCAGCAGCCCTACGCCGGCGCGAAGACAGGCCCTGCCGGAGAGCACCGAAGCGCCGATCTTGCCGTAACTGCCGGTCATCAGCAGGGAATGCCCAAAATTGCCTTTGTGCGCAAAGTTCTTACGCGGCTTAAAGATGGCGCGGATGATCGGGGGATCCAGCAGCTCGTATTCGCCGGAGACCTGCTTCAGGTAATCCGGATGAAGCCCGATCGGCAAAATATGCACTTCCCCGACAGTCGCCTCGTTCTCGGGGAGCAGGAAGGCCGTCTTATAACATTGAAAACTGAGCGTATGGGCTGCGCGGACGACAATATTATCTTTTGAAGACTGGTCGACAAAAAGCCCGGTGGGGATGTCGATGGAGAGGATCTCGTTACCGGTGGCATTCAGCCGGTTGACGAGTTCGGCGGTAACGCCATCCAGGCCGCGGCTTAGTCCGGAGCCAAGCAAAGCGTCGACGATCACGTCGGAGGCCGGAATGGCAGGGATGTTTTCCACGCCCTGTATATAGATCACTTCGACCCCTGTTCCATGAAGACGGGCAAGGTTTGTCTGAAAGTCATCGGTGCCTTTGTGTCCGAATTCAAGGATATAGACGACGACGCGGCAGTCCCGGGCGTCCAACAGACGGGCTATCGCGAGCCCATCCCCGCCGTTGTTGCCCTTGCCGCAAAAGATAGAAAACGATCGTCCCAGGTAGCCATTGGCTTCCAGCCAGGAGAAACAGGCGCCAGCCGCTCTTTCCATCAGATCGACAGAAGAAACCGGCTCATGCTGTATGGTATACTGATCCCAGGCGCGTATCTGTTCAGCAGAAAAGATTTCCATGCTGAAAATTAGGCAATTTCGAGGCCACTGCCCTTATTTGGCCTCTTTTTTCTTGGTGGCAGGCTTCTTCTTTGAAGCGACGGCAGTTGTTTTCTTATGAACAACCTTTTTTACGACGTGATGGGCGACGGCATGATGAGCAGGCGGAGCCATAACGGGGGCAACCTTTGGCATGGCGTCTTCGGCGGCACCGGCGCCTGACGCCGAAGGATCAGATTCCCCTTCGTCATAGCTGGTATTGCCCTGGCGATAGTCTCCGAACAGGTCCGCCAGTCTTTTTGACGCGTAGGTGAGTTTGTAGTCGTTATTGCAAAGGACGATAATAGTGGCGTTCTCGTCCAGACAACGGATGAATACCGTCCGGTTGCCATGCCACCAGCCGTTGTGATAGATCAGCTTCTTGCCATTGGGGATCATCAGCATCCGCCAGCCTAGACCATAGTTACGCTGACCGGGTTTTTCAAAGCTGTAGCCGGCATAGGCGCTATCCAGGATGCTTTTTGTAAAGAACTGACCCGAACGAAGGCCCTGGTCCCATTTGTACATGTCTCTAACGGTACTGTACACATTCTTATCGCCATAGACCTGATCCAGGAACTCTATGCGGAAAGGCCGGCCACTCTGATAATAGGAAGCCATCATCCGCGCCGAATCGGCTGGAGTGTAGACATACGTATCTTCCATGTGCAGCGGCTGGAAGAAGGTCTTTGAAAGGTATTCGGGCAGGGGCATGCCGGATACCTTTTCGATGATCAGCGCCAGCAGCGCGTAGTTGGTGTTGGAATATTCGAAATGACGGTCAGCAAAGCCCGAAAACACGTCCTTGTCCTGAGAATGGGCGATGATATATTGGAGCACATCGCTGTTGCGCAGGAACTGGTGTTTATCGACAAAGGGCTTGTACATGAAGTGGACATAGTTGTGCAGGCCGCTTCGATGATTGAGCAAAGTCCGGATCGTCACTGCCGGGTAGGGGAAGCCCGTCAGGTATTTGGATACGGGATCATGTATATCCAGTTTGCCATCCTGCCACAGCTTCAACGTCGCCATCGCGGTAAACGTCTTGGAAATGGAGGCAAGGTGAAAAGAGTTATGCTCATTGAGCGAGTCCTGTTTCCTGACCGGATTGCGGAACCCTTTGTATTTCTCATACAAAATTACGCCGTTCTTGGCCACCAGGATAGAACCATTAAAATGTCCGTTCAGCAGGGGCTGAAAAAACTTGTCCGTCATAGACGTGTAACGGGAGATCTCCGGGCCTGTCAGCGCTGGCGGGGGAGGAGGGGCCGGTGTTGCGATTGTGTCCGCAGGAACTGTTTTCGCTGTCTGAGCCTGACCACAAGAGACGACCAACAAGGTTACGGAAAGCCCTAAAAAGCCTATACCTTTCATCCGAAAATTATATGTTTTATTATCGCCGGACATCGACAAGATCGACTTATCTGACCTGACAATAATTTTTTTGGGTTAGAAAACGGCAAAAATAAAAGAATCCGGTGTTACTTTGCACTTCCATTTCGTGAAACTAACGTAAAAAGGCTTGGCAAATTATGGCGGATAAAAAAACAACCAGCTACCCCAAGGAAAAGATCAACATCCTCTTCCTCGAGAATATCAGCGACGCGGCGGTTCAGACTTTTAAAGATTCCGGTTATGCATCGGTTCGTAAACTGACCGGGGCGCTTTCCGAAGAGCAGCTGATAAAAGAGATCAAAGACGTGCACCTGCTGGGTATTCGTAGCAAAACACAGATCACTCCCAAAGTTCTGGAAGCTGCAAAAAAATTACAAGCTATTGGCTGCTTCTGCATAGGAGTCAACCAGGTAGATCTGAAAGCCGCCACCAATAATGGAGTAGTTGTTTTTAACGCCCCCTATTCCAATACGCGTTCGGTTGCAGAACTGGTGATTGGTCTGGCCATCCTATTGATCCGCCGGATTCCGGACAAAAGCAAAGCAGCCCATGACGGCATCTGGCTGAAAGAAGCCAAGGGAAGCTTTGAACTGCGTGGTAAGACATTGGGAATCATTGGTTATGGCAATATCGGAACCCAAGTGAGCATCCTGGCCGAAGCACTGGGAATGAAGGTGATCTTTTATGATACCATCACGAAGCTGCCCCTCGGCAATGCCTCGGCGCGCAAGACGATAAAAGAAGTCGTCAGCCAGGCCGATATCGTCACGCTGCACGTACCCGAAACGGCCCAGACAAAAAATATGATCAACAAGACTGTTCTCCGGCAGTTCAAAAAGGGTTCTATCCTGCTGAACTACGCGAGGGGCGAAGTCGTTGACCTCGACGCCCTGGCCAAATGCCTCCAGGAAGGGCAATTATCCGGGGCTGCCATCGACGTATTTCCCTGGGAGCCCGAGAAGAACGGCGATAAGTTCACCACACCGCTTCAGGGATTATCCAATGTGATCCTGACTCCGCATATCGGCGGTTCTACGGAAGAGGCGCAGGAGAATATCGGTTTTGACGTCAGCAACAAGCTCTTCCAGTTCCTGGAAACAGGGATGACTATCGGAAGCCATACCGTTCCGCCGTTAAGTCTGACGCATCAGGAAGGCACACATCGTATCCTGCATATCCACAAGAATGTCCCCGGCGTGCTTTCTGAGATCAACAGCACGTTGTCGGGCCACAATATCAACATCCTCGGACAATACCTAAAAACCAATGACGAGATCGGTTATGTTGTGCTGGACATCGACAAACGCCTGTCCAACCAGGCGCTGCAATTACTCAAAGAAGTAAAAAGCACGATCAAGACGAGATTACTGTACTAAAAATGAGCCGTCATGCCTGCTGTCTTTCTTACTGCTGAAATGAGGCGCAAATAAAATCGATTATGGCGCCGAATTCATGAGCGCCATAACTGGACAAATTTGGCAGCGAATAATGGAGAAAGTTGATCATGGCGAATTATCCGGTCGACCCGGCTTCTCTTAAGCCGTTCTTGCCCGTACGGACAGAACTGGACAAATGGGAAGGGGAGACCTATGTCAGTCTCGTTGGTTTTCAATTCCTGGACGTCCGCGTCCGGAAGGTGCGAGTGCCTTTTCACACCAATTTTCCCGAAGTCAACCTCCGGTTCTATGTCCGGTACAAAGAAGACGGCAACTGGAAGCGGGGCGTCGTCTTTATCCGGGAGATCGTGCCTCTGCCGGCGGTTTCACTGGTAGCGAATACGCTCTTCAAGGAGCGCTATATCAGCCTCCCGATGCGCCGCAGTGAAATTACAGATGACACGTGCCTAACTGTTGGCTATCAGTGGAAATACAAACAGCGCTGGAACGAATTATCCGTCAGGACGACCAATATCTCCAAGCCGTTGGAAGAAGGCAGCGCGGAAGAATTTATCACCGAACATTTCTGGGGTTACTCCCGGACCGGGCCGGACAAGACCACGGAATACCAGGTAGCGCACCCGCGTTGGGATATTTATCTGGTGGATTCTTATCAGGTCAGATGCGATTTTGGAAAACTTTATGGCGAGGCTTTCTCGGTCCTCGAAAGCCAAACGCCGGAATCCGTCTTTCTCGCAGAAGGCTCGCCCATCGAAGTGTATGGTAAGAAGACGGTCTAAAGCTCTTTATGATCCGCAGTCGACTAAAGTTACCTAAATTTAGCCCTCAATTTGTCATATGTCCTACACACCTTCTACACAACGATATGACGCCATGGAATACCGCCGCTGCGGTAACCGCGGTCTAAGACTTCCGGCCGTTTCGCTTGGTCTCTGGCATAACTTCGGCGGGGTAGATCCGCTCGAGAATTGCCGGGCCATCCTCCGGCTTGCCTTTGACTCCGGCATTACCCATTTCGATCTGGCCAACAATTATGGTCCGCCTCCGGGCTCTGCCGAAGAGAATTTCGGCCGTATCCTGCACGAAGATTTTCACGGGTACCGCGATCAGCTGATCATATCGACCAAGGCCGGTTATACGATGTGGGAAGGCCCCTATGGCGACTGGGGCTCAAAAAAATACCTGGTGTCCAGTCTGGATCAAAGCCTTAAACGAATGGGGCTGGATTATGTCGATATATTTTATCACCACCGTCCCGATCCCGATACGCCGCTGGAAGAAACGATGGCGGCCCTCGATCTGATCGTCAGACAAGGTAAAGCGCTTTATGTCGGCCTCTCCAATTACAAGAACGAGGAGGCGGCAAAAGCCATCGCGCTGCTGCGTCAAATGGGAACGCCCTGCCTGATCCACCAGCCCAAATACTCGATGTTCGAACGCTGGGTAGAAGGCGGGCTGCTGGATCTGCTGGAAAAGGAAGGGGTAGGTTGTATCCCGTTCTCTCCCCTGGCCCAAGGGCTCCTGACGGACAAATACCTGAAAGGGATCCCGCAGGACTCCCGTGCCGCCAAACCATCCGGTTTTTTGAAGGAATCCCAGATCACAGATGAGAAATTAAGTCAAGTTAAACAACTCAATGAGCTGGCAATCAAACGTGAGCAGACTCTTGCACAAATGGCGCTGGCCTGGATACTCCGGGACAAGCGCATCACTTCTGTATTGATAGGCGCCAGTAAACCCGAGCAGATTACCGACTCCCTGCAGTCTTTCAGAAATACCTGGTTCTCAACCGAAGAGCTGGCGGCAATCGATAAAATACTGCGCTAAGGACAGTTCCTGGGTGCCGGGTAGGGAACCTGTCTTCCCGGAATGGGAATAAGGGGTATGGGTAGTTTTCGAGCAGTTGTTTGACAATCAGGAGATTAAATTTTTGGCACTGGGGTTGTTTTCTTTTAAGCAAATTCGTAAACACCCATGAAACAGCTTACCCTCCAACTCGTCTGTCTGTTTTTCGCTGCAGGATTACAAGCGGCCCCTGGCCCACAACCCGAATCGACCGCTGCCACAAAAACGGTAGCGCTTGCAAAGAACCTGAATACCGGCGCCGTCCGTTTTCAGTTCCTGAATGCAGGCAAAACGGCTCACAAGGATTCGGTTCTGATCATCTTCGATCGGTATGACCACACCGGAGCCGGCGTTATCTACAAAGTTTTTGCGCAGAACGACGACAACAGCATCGATGTATCGGATGTTCCTGCCGGTAAGTACTACGTCAGCATTCAGTGTCTTGGCGTACACCGTGATCGTCTTGAAAAGACCGTTGTGATCAGGTCTAAAAAGCGCCAGAACATGAAGATCGGTTTGACAGAATTGGAAGAATTTTCCAAAGATAAAGTCGTGATCCCTGCTTATCATCCCGATTTCGCCTCGATGACCATTTTGAAGTCCAGGTAGTTCTCCCGATATCCTCCTTCGTTCCGACACACCGCAGTTCAATATCCCCCTTCCGTTCTCAATATCCTCTTTTCTTTTTTCTCTGATCAATATCCCCGGTTCAGCATTCGCTGCCACAATCTGTACAATATCCGTTGTTGTAACTTAGCCGCCCTTTGCGTGTTCGCTGGGTGAACGGCCAAACTGTTTCTTGAATTCCCGGCTGAAGTATTTGGTATCGGTAAACCCGATCGCCGATGCCGTCTCCTGCACGGATTTGCCTGTCAGCAAAAGCTGGGCGGCCTTCTGCATCCGGATGAATTTGATGAAGTCGTTGACCGACAGGTTGGTGACCGCCTTGACTTTTTTATACAACACCGGCTGGCTGACTTCCATTTTTGCAGACAGCCAGGGAATAGAAAATTCGGGATCGCCCATATGCGTCTCGATATATTTTGTCAGCTTTTCCAGGAAGGGATCTTCCGGAAGCTCCGGCGTCTCATAGGGCTGCAGGATAACCCGCGGCGTGAATTTCTGTCGCATGGCTTCGCGCGTACTCAGCAGATTATGGATATGTAACTCCAAAACCTGCTGCGAGAAAGGCTTAACGAGATAAACATCCGCGCCCACTTCCAGTCCACTTACCTGGTGTTCCTGTGCGGCCTTTGCCGTGAGAAGTATTACAGGAATATGATTGGTCCTCGGATCGGACTTGAGTCTGCCGCATAATTCAAGCCCATCCAGACCGGGCATCATCACGTCACTTATCACCAGGTCCGGGATCTGCTCCGTGGCAGCTTCCCAGGCTGACTGCCCGTCGGCACACGCGATCAGCAGATAACTTCCCGCCAGGGAATCGACGATAAAGCTCCGTAGCTCTTCATTGTCCTCTGCCACCAGCAAAGTATAGGAATTATCCGCCGCCGGTGTCCGCAAAGCAGGAGACTTTTGGTCCAAAGGAACCCTGACGGCAAAACAGGTCCTGTTTTCAGCCCCCGATACCCCCGTGCTGCTTTCCACCACAAGCTCGCCCTTGTGCAGCCGGACAATGCTTCTGGAAAGCGCCAGCCCAATACCATAACCGGTATTTTGCGCATTGTGGTCATTGATCTGAAAGAAATTCTGAAAAAGCTTTTTGACGTACTCCGGGGCGATCCCTTTTCCGTTATCGATGATCCGGACTTCCAACTCCGTATTCTTTTCTTCCAGTTCAACCCGGATCGTCCCTCCATCCGGCGTAAACTTAAAGGCATTCGTCAGCAGGTTGAAGAAGACCTTCTCCATCTGTTCGTTGTCAAAAGATAGTGCCGTCATTTCACTGTTGGCTGAAAAGCTCAGATGGATCCCCCGGCTTCTCGCCTGTTCTTCAAAAGAGGCGGCGATCGTCCTCACAAACCCGACCATATCCTGTCTGATCCGGTTGAGTTGGAGATGGTTCGTCTCCGCCTTACGAAAATCCATCAATTCCTCCACCAACCGTAATAGCCGGTCTGCGCTCGTACGTATATACTGCAATTGTTGATGAAATAAATGCTCTTCTGTCTTCATTCCCAGCATCTTCTCTACCGGCCCGGAGATAAGGGTAAGGTGTGTCCGGATCTCATGAGAGACATTGGTAAAAAAGTTGAGTTTGATCTGATGGAGTTCGTAATCCCTCCGGAGTAAGGCCCTTAAGAAAAAAAAGCGGCTGATGAAGAACACCACGCCCCCCAGCAGCAACACATAGAGTATATAGGCCCACCATGTGGCCCACCAGGGAGGAAGTATCCGGATTTGCATTGCCGCGGGTGCGCTCCAGACCCCGTCGTTGTTGGCGCCTTTGACTTCGAAGGTATAATCGCCTGCCGGCAGGTTGGTATAGGTCGCGGAGGAAGCGCTTACTTCGTTCCACTGTTTGTCGAAGCCAATAAGCCGGTACACATACCTGTTCTTATCCGACTTGGTATAGTTCAGCAGTGCAAACTCCAGCGTGAACACATTTTCATCATGATGAAAGATGATCCTGTCGCCGTGCAGCGGTGCGGGGTTATTAAACAATTTCAGACCTGTGAAGACCACAGGCGCTATATAGTTATTGGTTTCGATACTGTCGGGAAAGAAGCTGGTCAGGCCGCTGTATCCGCCAAACCACATTTTTCCTTCGCGGTCTTTATAATAGGAATTATAGTTGAATCCGTTTTCTGCCAGACCATCGCTGGCTGTATAGGTCAGGAATTGACGAAGGCCAATGTCCAGCCGGCATAGTCCGTTGTCGGTGCTGATCCAGATATATCCTTTGCCATCTTCGAGTACGCCCAGCACATTGCTGTTGGCAAGTCCGTCCTTTTCTGTATAGGTCGTTACCTGTTTCGTCTGCGGGTCATACATCGCCAGCCCGCCATAGTATTTGCCGATCCACATCCGGTGGTGCGAGTCCTGTTGAACGCAATTAATATAGGAGCTGCTTAGTCCGCCGGATGGCTGTAGCAGGGAGAGCGATTTCCCTTCGGAAGAAAAGACATACAGGCCGGAAGTCGTGCCGACCCACAAATTGCCCTGGTCATCTTCCGTCAGCGTGTGGATGGCTCTCTTTTTCAGCACGGCGGCAATGTCACCGGTGACTTCATGGACTTCGGCGCCTTCCAGCACCCTCAAACCCGATTGACTGCCTACCCAAAGTCTTCCATTGCGATCTTCTACGATAGCGTCCACCTCGGATTCTGGCAGGTCTACTCCATTTTGCCGGGCGGGGTAGCGGATAAACTGTCGGCGATCGGCATCAAACCGCTGAAGCCCGCCGTCGTGCGTACCCACCCAAAGACGCCCTGCCTTATCCCCATAGATGATCTTGACAAGATTAGAACCCAGACTGGCTGGATTTCCCGCCTGGTTCCTGTATATGGTAAACAAACCTGTTTTCCTGTTCAGCACGTTCATCCCGCCGCCTTCCGTCCCGATATACAAAAGACCGTTAGCCCCTTCGGTGAGACCGCTGACGACATTGTTGCTGATACTGGATCGGAAGGTGCTGTTCTTATACACGGTGAAAGGTGTCGCGTATCCGTTGACAATATTGGCCCCGCCAAAGTAGGTGCCGATCCAGACCGAAGCGCCGGCGTCCTGAAAGAGGCTGTAAATAGAGTTGTGGCTAAGTCCTTTGCTGTTTTCCGGGTTCTCCCGGTAATTGGCGGCCGTGGTCGTCACCGGATCATAGATCGTCAGACCTTCGAGTGCGCCAACCCATATCCGACCCTTCCTGTCAAGGATGATCTTTCGGATCGAAAGCCCAGGGATGATTGCCGAAAAAGTGCCTGTTTCGGGATGATACAGGTCCATGCCGCTGTGTGTACCGACCCAGAGCCGCCCCTGCCCATCCTCCAAAAAAGAAGAAGCGTAGTCGTTGCTGAGGCTGCCAGGCTGATTGGTGTGTTTGTATACCCGGCTTTCCCATTTACCCTGTTGCCGGGTCAGTCTTATTGCCCCTTCCGAGGTGCCTATCCATATCGTCCCTTTACGATCCTCATAGATCACCTTTACGTCGACGCCGGAAAGCGGGGGTGGGGGGATGCTTTTCGGGGCTCCGATCCAGCCTAAGCCGGCGGGTGTCCCGATCCAGAGGTTACCAGCCCGGTCTCGGGTAATGGCGTTGACCGTCCGCGAGGGAAGGAGATCTGGTGTCACATGTTGAAACGAATCGTTGACAGGGTCATACCGGTCAAGACCGCCGTTTGTTCCTATCCATAATATATGCCGGGAATCGCAGAGGAGGGTGTTGACATAGTTGTTCGCAAGACTTCCGGACTGTCCGGGACTGTTCTTATAGATGCGGAAAGCATGACCATCGTACCGGTTCAGGCCGTTGCGGGTCGCCAGCCAGATAAATCCCTGGCCGTCCTGGGCAATTGCCAATACCGATCGCTGGGATAATCCATTGGCAACATCCAGGTGGTCGAACACCAACCCCTGGGCTCTTACGCCTATTGACATTACCCCCAACAGGGCAAACCATGTAAGCCTTCCGTATATTGTTCTAATCAGTCCTATCTTTCAAATATAGCTAAAATAGGATTTTCACCCCTCTGGTTTAGGATTGTCACCCCCGGAGAAAAAATTAAAACCACTAATTATCAACAGATTTGCAGGAGAGAATTCAACCACCCAAAACTATTGCTATGAGCTTGTCAAGATTTATCTTCCTCTTCTTTCTGCTGTCGCCCGTTTTTGGCTGGGCGCAATCCCGACCCGTTACCGGTACCGTCAAAACGGAATCGGGGCTTCCGATGGAACGGGTTTCGGTTTCCGTCAAGGGACAATCGGGAGGGACGGTCACCGACTCGCTGGGGCAGTTCCGGATCAACGTCCCGGATGGAGCTGTCCTGGTCATTTCTTATGTCAATTACGAAACGCAGGTACTGCCTGTGGGCACCCGAGCGGACATAGCCGTTGTCCTGAAGCAAAAAGCCGGCGGGTTGAACGACGTGGTCGTGGTCGGTTATGGCACATCGAAACGCAGGGATCTCACGGGTTCGGTTGCTTCGGTGAACATCAGCGACTTCAGCAAAGCCCCCGTAAAGTCGTTTGACGACGCTTTGGCGGGCCGGGTCGCCGGGGTAATGGTCACCAGCAACGACGGACAGCCCGGCAGTAATGCGAATATCGTGATCCGGGGGATGGGGTCGATCACCCAGGATAATTCACCCCTGTATGTCATCGACGGTTTTCCGCTTGAAAATGCCAACGCCAACTCCCTTGACCCCGCGGACATCGAGTCGATCGATGTGTTGAAAGACGCCTCCGCGACCGCCCGCTATGGAGCGCGAGGCTCCAATGGGGTAGTGCTGATCACCACCAAACACGGCAAGATCGGTCAACCTGTCCTCTCCTACAACGTATATGCGGGGGCTCAGAAGATACCCAAAAAGATGAAGATGATGGATCCCTATGATTTTGTAAAGTATATCCAGGAGGTTAACCCCGTCTATGCCGATTCGATCTACCTGTCGCATGGCGTTACGCTCGACAATTACAAGGGGCGCAAGGCCGTAGATCTTCAGGATTATATTTACCAGACCGGGCTTTCAGAGAATCATGACCTGGCTTTGCGCGGAGGCAACGACAAGACGCTTTATTCCATTACGGGGAACCTGCTCGATCAGAAAGGGATCATCATCCGAAGCGGGTTCAAACGCTACCAGGGCAGGATCACGCTTGACCAGACGGTTACTTCCCGATTAAAGGTTGGGATCAATACCAACTATGCCTATAGCGTAGCCAGCGGGCAGCAGATCTCCAACACCACATCGGGGACCAATACCTATTATGCGTCTTCTAATCTTCTTTACGCCGTCTGGGGCTACCGCCCTACTGTAGGACTGGGCAGCAGCGACAGTTCGACCAACCTGCTTGGTTCCTTGAACGACCCCGCACTGCTTGGGAATTCCGCGCAGGACTATCGGGTGAACCCGCTGGTCAACCTCAAGAATCAGCTTACGTATATCAAGACCACTTCGCTGATCTCGAATGCGTATGCGGAGTATACGTTTACGCCGGCGATCAGGTTACGCGTCACGGCTGGCATTACCAACCTCACGACGGAGACGGATGTGTTCAATAACTCGCAGACCCAGTCTGCCAGTCAGTACAATGCCTCGATCATCGGCGTCAACGGTACTATCTCGCATGTGGGCAATGCGACATGGATGAACGAGAATATCCTGACTTTTGACAAGCGTATCCACGACGACCATCATATCACGATCATCGGCGATTTCTCCGAATACGGCAACACCAGTTCTGTCCGCTCCTTTTATGGCACCAATCTGCCCAATGAAGATCTGGGGCTGGACGGGATCGACCTGGCGCCCTCGGGTGATCTGAGTGCAGTGTCCAGCAGCAGCCGCTGGAAGATGTATTCCGGTGTCGGTATCATCAATTATGATTATCAATCAAAGTATCTTTTCAGCGCTTCGATGCGTGCGGACGGTTCCTCGAAGTTCGCGCCTGCCAACCGCTGGGGCTATTTTCCTGCGGGTTCCGTCGGCTGGCGCTTCAGCAGCGAAGACTTTATGAAGAACTTCGACTGGCTGACGGATGGCAAGCTGCGGGCAAGCTATGGCGCCTCGGGCAACAACCGGGTCAGCGACTTTGCTTATCTGCCAACCATTGGTTTTCCCGGCACGACCAACTGGTACTCCTATGATAACCTCGCGCCTTCTGTGGGCTCTGCGATCACTGCCGCAGGCAACTATGATCTGAAATGGGAAACGACGCTGCAGACGGACATCGGCCTGGATCTGTCGCTCTTCAAAAACCGTGTTAATTTCACTGCGGATGTCTATCGCAAGACGACGCATAACCTGTTGCTGAACGCCAGTCTGCCTTACTTCTTTGGCGTCAATCCCGCTACAGGCTATGAGAATGTCGGCGAGCTGCGCAACCAGGGCCTTGAGCTGGCTTTCACCACCATGAATATTCAGCACAAGGACTTTTCGTGGAGCACCAGTTTTAATATCAGCTTTAACCAGAACAAGATCCTTGCGTTGACGGGTAATCAGACGGCGCTGTTGTCAGGGTCTGGGACCTTCTTCGACACCCGCTTTGCTTCCCTTTCGCCGTACATTGCCGCAGTCCATCGTTCGGTAGGGGAGATGTATGGGCTCAAATCCGACGGCGTATATCAGTACAGTGATTTCGACCGGATGCCCAATGGGAGTTACCTGCTCAAACCGAATATTGCGACGAACGGCGCCACCCGCAGCACGATCCAGCCGGGCGATATCAAATATAAAGATATCAATGGCGACGGGGTGGCAGATGCCAAAGATTACACGATCATCGGACGCGGGCTTCCCATCCATATCGGCGGCTTTACCAATAATTTCCATTACAAGAATTTCGATCTCAATATTCTTTTGCAGTGGTCTTATGGTAACCAGGAGATCAACGCCAACCGTTATGTCTTCGAAGGGGGGATCACGACCAACCCCAACCTGAACCAGTTGGCGAGCTACGCCAAACGGTGGGAGCCCAATAACCCGAGCAACACCGTCTTCCGCTCTCTGGGCATGGTGAACGCGGCTTATTCTTCCCGGGTTATCGAAGACGGGTCTTATCTGAAGTTAAGAACCGTTTCGCTTGGCTACAACGTGCCTGTGGCAACCCTGCAAAAGATCAAAGTTAAGAGCATCCGGATCTATGCCTCTGCACAGAACCTGCTGACCTGGACAAAGTATTCCGGCCCCGATCCCGAAGCTTCTTCCCGAAACAGCAATCTGACGCCAGGCTTTGATTATGGCGCTTATCCGCATTCTTTTTCTGCCGTATTGGGCGCGAACTTTAATTTCTAATCACGATATTTTTCCGATATGAAAAGAATTTATCTGGCCTTGGCCGTCACGTTGACCCTCGCAGGCCTGTCGTCCTGTAAGAAGGCGCTGGATACGACGCCTTCCGATTTCTATACACCAGTAAACTATTATAACACCGCCGCTGAGCTGCAACAGGCGTTGACGGGCTGTTACGGACTGCTGTCGCATCAGAATATATGGGGGCAATACCTCAACTACGAATTCGGATCGGCAACAGACGAGCTGATCAGCAACCAGAACAACGCCAACGCAGCCAACCGCGCCGCGACCTATACCTACGATGCGACAAACGCCTATATCGCGGGTACCTGGCAGTATCTTTACCTGCTGATCGGCAATGCCAATAACCTGCTGGACAACGTCAACAAGCCGGCGATGGACAGCAGCCAGCGTAACCTGATACAGGGACAGGCGCTTTTTCTTAGGGCCTATTGCTATTTCATCCTCACCACCAATTGGGGCAGCGTCCCGCTGATCCTGCATCAGCCCAGTATCGATAATGTCAACATACCCGCAACAGCGCAAAAGGATATCTATACCCAGATCGTAGCCGATATGCAGCAGGCAGAGACCTTGCTGCAGAAGCAAACCGAAGCCAGTCTTGGCTATGACGACCTGGTAACCGTGGACGCCGTGGATGCGATGCTGGCAAGGGTCTTCCTGTATATGGCCGGCAGTCCGCTCAACGACGCGGCGCGCTACCAGGATGTGCTGACCTATACCAATAAGGTGATCAATTCCGGCGCCCATAGTCTGAATCCCAGCTATAGCCAGCTCTTTGTCAACCTCTGCCAGGACAAATACGATATAAAGGAAATGATCTGGGAGGCAGGTTCTTATGGTGCAGCGGCCGGCGCCAGCAACGCCAAGTCCAATGATTACGGCAATTTTGTCGGTATCCAGAGCTCCTATGTCGTCACTGATACCTCGTCCTATTTGTCTGCAGCATGGACCTGCGTTACGCAAAAATTATTCGATAGCTATGGCGTTGATCCGACCAGTACTACGACGCCAAAAGCATCCTTGGATCTGCGCCGGGACTGGAATTGCGCCAATTATCATTTTACCGGTACTGCTCCGCGCGTCAGAGCAGTCCTTACCAATCCCTGGTTGATGTATCCCGGCAAGATCCGTCGCGAGTATTGCCCCTGGACGGTTCGTTCCGGCGCGAGTTATAATATCAATATCCCGCTGATGCGATATGCCGATGTGCTGCTGATGAATGCTGAAGCCGAGAACCAGGTGAACGGTCCCGACGCCGCGGCCTA
>JAATGQ010000265.1 GCA_015654595.1 Chitinophagales bacterium
AAGAGCGCCGCTATAGGTCACGTTGACGTAGAAACGGGGTTCCCGGTTTGTCCAGGGAGCATAGATCGAACGGGTCTGGTCATCCAGCGGCGCTTTGAAGTTGACATAACCGCTGCTCTGATAACCGGACAGGGGATCGTCGATGCTTCTGCCGTTGGCAGTAAAGAAGGCATCCACCTGGTTCTGGGTGACGTCGATCGCCGTTCCGCCTCTTGAATCGTTACCGCCCGGAGCGCCGTTGTGGAAAGGCGTCAGCGCATACTGCCAGGGGCCAACCGAGTTGGCGACACGGACGAAGATGGCTTCCTTGTTCCAATCCTTGATGATGGCATCCTTACAGGACATATAGGCGTCGACAGCGCCGCTGCTGGTGTACTCGACATTCAGGTCATATACGGAAGGCACAAATTCGGCAATAAAATCATGGTAGGCGCTTGCCGCTGTCGCCCATTTTGAAGCGTCGTAAGTCTGGTTGATCAGCTGCTTGCCGTCTTTGTTCTTCAGAGCGGCGTAATCGGTATTGCCGTTGAACAAAGGGCTGGCGTCATACATCAGCGCCTGTGCCCGGATAGCCAGAGCCACGCCTTTGGTAATACGACCGCCGTCGGCATTGTTGTCACTATAGACCGTGGGCAGAACCTGCGCCGCAGTCTGCAGCTCGTTGGCAACGTAATTGGTACACTCGTCGAATGAATTGCGGGGAACCTGCAGGTTGGCGTCTACATCGACGGGAGTCTCCCCCATCAGTACCACCGGGCCATATATACGCATCAGGTAGAAGTAAAAGATCGCTCTCAGGGCACGGGCTTCGGCCTTATGCCTGTTGATCTCATCCTGTGAAATACCTTCGATCTTGTCAGCGTATTGCAGGAAGATGCTCGCGGAGCGGATCCCCTGGTAATAGTTCTGCCAGTAGGATTCCACGATGCCTGTAGAAGCATCCCAGCTGCCATTATTGAGGTTGTTGGCCACCCGGTCCTGCCAGGTGATCTCGGCCTCATCGCTGGCGCAGGTCCAGACACCTGCATTGGAAGCCCCGCCAGCATCCCGCTGGCCATATTCGTCGGGAACATGGCTGTAGACGTTGGCCAGGAACTCATTGGCCGTCGGCCAGGACTTAAAAGTCGACTCCAGTGTAATGTTGTCATCCGGAACCTGGGCCAGGTATTTTTTACAGGAGGTGAAGGCCAGCGGAGACAAAAGCAATATCGTATAGATGATCTTTTTCATGATGGAAACCATTTCGAATTAAAACTTGAGATTTACGCCCATGGTCACGGTCCTTACGTTGGGATAGGTATTCCCATTGTTGGTATTCAATTCCGGATCCCAAAGCTTGAATTTGCTGAACGTCAACAGGTTTAACCCCTGCGCATAAACGGCCATATTCTTTACGCCATAGCGGCTCAGAATGGTTGGCGGCAGATTATAGGACAGCTGGGCTGTCTTGAGACGGATAAAGCTGATATCCTTTACCCACCAGCTGCTGGTTTGATAGTTGTTGAAATTGGCTGCGTTGCCATAAGCCAGACGCGGGTACATGGCCTTTGGATTGGGATTCTCGGTCGTCCACCGGTCCATCGCAGCAGCAAATACGTTGCTTTGTTCGGCGGTGAAAGGAGTGATCGCATCCCCGCTGATATAGCGTTTTGCATCAGCCAGTCCCTGGAAGAAGATCGCCAGGTTGAACCCACGATAGCTTGCGCTGAAGCCAAAGCCATAAACGGTAGTAGGCACGTCACCTCTGCTGATGAACTTCTGATCATGGTAGTCGATAATACCGTCTCCGTTGAGATCTTTGTATTTGATATCACCAGGAAGGATATTGGATTTGTCACCACCAGGTACGGGGTGTGCGTCGATATCCTGCTGATCCTTGAACAGCCCATCGGCAACGTAACCAAACTGCGCCAGGATATTATGTCCTGTCTTGTTCATCCAGGGATAGTCCTGGGGAGGCATGTCGTTCTTGACCAAAACGTCCTTGTTCCAGGTGATATTACCTCTCATAGAGAAGGTTACACGGCCGATCTTGGTCGTATATTCCAGCGATCCGTCGAAACCCTTGTTGTCTACGACCCCGAGGTTACCATATTGCTGCGTAGGAAGTCCCATAAAGTCCACGTTGCTGGCGCGCTGCAGGAAGATCCCATGACGATGTTCCTTAAATCCATCCACGATCAGGGACAGTTTATTATTCAGCACTTTGATCTCCATGCCAAGATCCTGTTTGTAGGAAGTAGCCCAACCTACATTGGAACCGTAACGGCTGATAGCAATCCCGCTCACGCCGGTGAAGTTTCCATAAGAATAGCCGGTTGACCCGTCATTGAGCTTGTCCAGATACAGGAAGCGGAGGGCCGCATCACTGACCGTGCCGAGGCCGACGATACCATTGGAGTATCTGAATTTCAGAAACTGAACGGCGTTGGAAAGCCCGCCCCAGAATTTTTCATTCGACACCACCCAGCCCACACCGCCGGCGGGGAAAGTACCATATCGCTTGCTGGGGCTGAAGAGTTCGGAACCGTTGTAACCGAGGTTGAATTCTGCAAAATAGCGATCGTCGTAGGAATAGGTAACTCTGCCGGCCAGGCCTACATAGCGTTCGTCAAGACTCGTCAGATAATCTGCCGCAAAATCATCGTTCTTGCTGCTGGCATAAGCGAGTGCGAGACCGCTGACCCGATGTCTGCCAAAGCTTCTGTCATAATTGACAGCGCCTTCCGTGTAGAAGAGACGGGTTCCCGTGTTCCCTCTTTCGTAATCCAGGTAAGGATTACTGGAGATATAGGTTTTGTTCAGATTGAGCGAACCGTCGGCATTATAGGGCTGGTTGACATCCACAAACCAGGTATCCAGCCGCTTGTTACGGGTGATGGTCTTCTCGTTATGCGCATCGAAAGCGGCCATCGCCGTGATCGTAAGACCGGGGGTTAAAGCGGCAAGGTCCTGCGTAAGGCGAAGGTTAGAGTTCACTTCGTTGACATTGGTGCTGGTAAAACCACGTGTCGTCAGATCGGCATAGGGATTCCGGAAACCGCCGTTTGGAGAGATGCCGGGAACCAGGCCGCCGGGATACATGACGGGATAGATGACGGGAGCTGCGTCCATCGCGCTTTGGAAAACGGTCTGAGCGCTTTGTGCAGGACCATTTACTGTAGAGAAATATCCTTTCAGACCAAGATCCAGCTTGGTTGTCTGTGTGATCTTGACATTCAGGTTGCTGGTAAAGTTATAGCGGTTGTATTTGAGCGATTCGTTATAGCTTGCCAGCTGGTCGGTCTTCATAAAGCTGCTTTCGTCATAAGCCGACAGCGATACGTAATATTGTGCGCTCTGTACGCCGCCGCTGACGTTCACATTCGCCCGGCGGATATGGCCCGTCTTGTTCATCACGGCATGCAGCCAGTCGACATTGGGGTATACAAGAGGATCGAGACCGGAGGCTGTCTTGTCGATATAGTCCTGGGAATACATGGGCGCCTGGTTGCGCGTGGTCAGCGCTTCGTTGGCGAGCTTCATGTAGTTGATGCCGTCCAGCATTTTCGGAATGCGGGTGAAGGTATTGAAGCCTTCATTGTAGTCTACATAGACCTGGGGTTTGCCCACCTTGCCCGACTTGGTCTTTACGAGGACAACGCCATTTGCGCCGCGGACACCGTATACGGCCGTTCCGGAGGCGTCTTTAAGAACGGTAAAGGATTCCACGTCTTCGGGGTCGATGTTATTGAGGTCGCGTTCTACTCCGTCTACGAGGATCAGGGGGTTGGCGCTGTTCCCGTCTCCAAAGGTAGAGATACCCCGGATCCATACGTCGGCCGAGGTCTTACCTGGCTCACCGGTACGCTGTACGCCGACGACGCCGGCGATCTGCCCCGCCAGCATGGAAGAAAGATCGGCGGTGGGCTGTTTGAGATTTTCTACGTTGATGGAGGATTGGGCGCCGACGAGGGAGATCTTTCGCTGCCGGCCGAAGGCTACTACGGCCACTTCTTCGAGATCTTTTCCAAGACCGGGTTTCATGCGGATATTGATCACGTGCTGACCGTTGACATGCACCTCTTGCTGGGCATAGCCGATAGAGCTGAAGACCAGTACGGCGCTGTCGCCTGTCACCAGGATCTCGAAGCGGCCGTTGGCGTCGGTGGAGGTCATCGTTGTCGTGCCATTGAGCGCAACCGATACGCCGTTCATTGGCTTGTTGTTTTCATCGGTGACGATACCGGAAACGATGATCTCGGCCGTAGAAGCTGATAACATTGACCTTACTGAACGGGGTTCGACCTTTTTGCGGATAACGATCACCTTGTTGACCTCTTCGAATCCAAGCGATTTTCCGCCAAGCAGCTGCTGTAGCACGGTTTCCAGCGATTCGCGGGTGAACGAGCAACTGCCGACCTTGTAGTCGTTCAACAGTTGTTTATCGTACGCAAAAATGACCTTGGTAGCTTTTCTGAGTTCTTTGATAGCAGACTCCAGAGAACCGCTCCTGATGGTGACGGTAACTGTTGTAGCCTTTAAAATCTGGCCGTCGCCAGCGTAGGTAGGCAGGACGGCAATGCAGGTCGTTAGCAAAAAGAATAGCAGGTAGGATAGCTTTTTTAACCTACTTGCATTCATGGCAAGCGTTTTTTTCATACTTTATTTTAGCTTTAGTTTGGTTTAAACTGGCTTTTCATCGACGAGGCAGCGTTCCCGGCTCCCTCGACAACCGGCGATTTAAATTAAGTTAGTGATAGAAATAGACTTTATTTTCTTTGTGTTCTGTTTTGAGACTATGGATAGCGGCCAGGATCTCCACAACATCCGCAGCAGACATGCTGGACAGCAATTCGGTCGTATAGCGGGTGCTCTTTATCGCGTCCTGGCCGGCAGTGATCGTGATACCAAAATTCTTCCTTACGATGGCGGCCATTTCGTCGAATGAAAGGTCATTCAGCACGAGACGTCCTTGTTGCCAGGCTGTCATAGCCTCGTCCAGCGGCGCTATCCTGAATATTTTCGCCTTCTTGTCGTAGACAGCCTGCTCATTGGCCGTTAATGCGGGAACGGTCCCGGCAGCGCCCGCCACCTTTACCTTCCCGCTGACGACGCCAATGCTGACATTATTCAACTCTTTGTAGGCGGCAACGGTAAAAGAGGTGCCCAGTACGGTAGTGGTTACTCCGCTGCTTTGCACGATAAAAGGCGCGTGGTCATCTTTCTTTACGTCAAAGAAGGCTTCGCCGTCTTCGACTTCAATCCTTCTCTCGCGGGAGAAATCGGTATAAACGCGGATGGTAGAGGCGGCATCCAGCAGCACGCGGCTGCTGTCGGAAAGCGTAACCCACTTTTTCTCCCCTACGCTGGTTTTTATCTCCGTCGAAGCCAGTCCACAGGAGGCGCAGGACTGTTTCTGATATAAATAATAGGCGGCGCCGGCTGCTCCGGCGAGTAATAAGATGACGGCGGCTGCTCGCAGCGGTCGGATCGGGAGGCGACGGCGGCGCCCGGTTTCCCCGCCAACCAGCCTGAGGGGCGATCCGGCCGGTGGTGTTGTTCTGCCCGGCTGGGGCATTATGCTCGGCTGGGGTGTCCCGCCCGGCTGGGGTATTATGCTCGGCTGGCGTATTCCGACTGGCTGGGGTGTCCCGCCCGGTTGGGGTATTATGCCGGGCTGGGGTAATATGCCAGACTGGGGTATTCCGCTTGGCTGGCGTATTATGCCCGGCGACAGCTGTCTGCCTGGCTGGCGTCCGCCTGGTAGATCCTGGCCGTCGTGCAGCCCTGCGTCTGCTTCGTGTGCTTCGTCTGCTTCGCGGGTGACAGGTTCGATAGTTGCCCATATTTCCCGATGGATGGCGGCGGCTTCTTCTTCCGGAAGGCTGGCTGGCTCTTCCTGATCAAAGGAGGCGTACCATTCGTCTATCTTATTCTTTTCCTGTTCTCCGACCTGCCCGCGCAGGTATTGGAGGAGTAGTTGTCTGATTCTTTGGTGTTCCAAATCGATCCTGTTTTTGACGTTATAGGAGAAATGACTGTTTAGTACTAGTCGGTTTTAAAATATTTTTTTGAGTCGGCGGTGCTGGTGCGGATTTTCGGCCGGAGGCGGCTGCGGCGGCGGCATTTTTAGGCGCAGGCGCCGCCCAGGGTTTGGGCGCCGGTGCTGGCCGGGGTTTGAGGCGCGGTGGTGGCCGCAGCATTTTTCGGCACAGGCGTTGGCCGGGGTTTGGCGCCAGTGCTGGCCGCAGCATTTTTCAGCCCAGGGCCCAGGCTTGGGCCGGGGTTTGGCGCGCCGCCCTGCGGCCGGAATATGCGGTCTGCTGCAGGGAAGGAAAGTGTTTGATAAAGATTAGCTCTCCCCGTTGGCGAGGGTGGTGTGTGTGAACTCAATATTGATTGGCTTAAAACAACCAATGGTTTAGTTGAGGCAGAAGTACAGAAGCAGAAAGAGGACAAAGGTCCTACCGCTGCTGTCTTGTGCAGAAAGCGAGGTTCTGAGACGTTTGAGGGCTTCGGTAAGCTGGTTTTTAACCGTTTGCTCCGAAACGTTCAGGCTTTGGGCGATGTCGGCGATGGAGAGTTCTTCCTCGCGGCTCATCCGGAATACCTGTTGCATCCGGCTGGGCAGGCGGCTGACCTCCTGGTCGATAAAAGCGCTCAGCTCTTTTACCTCCAGTGATTGAGCCGTGATATGCTCATCCAGCCCCTCGAGCAGATGGCTGTTCTTTAATTCGAGATGGCTATATGCGTATTGGCTGATGACACGATATTTAATGGCCGTGAAAAGATAACGGCCGACAGCGCCTTCCTCAGAAAGATCGACCTCTTTTCGCCTTCGCCATAGAGTGGTCATGACCTCCTGTACCATGTCCTTTGCGGTATCTTTATCGACCCGCTGACAGGCCTTGAGATAGATGCGCTGCCAGTATCTGTCGTAAAGCTCCTTAAATGCCGAAGCGTCATCGTTTCGGATGGCATTCAGTAAGGCAGCGTCGCTAAGCAGATTTGGCATGTTCAATAGGTACAATACCCGATTTACCAGGTCTTAATATATAGCGGAATATGAAAAATTAAAGATAGGACAGTGCAGGCGTTTCACCACGGCAAGCTACTTAAAAAATAGGACAGACGCCTTACAAAAATTTTAGCATGGCCGCGCAAACGACCGCAAATCCCCGACGTTCATACGATACGCCCCAGCAGGCATTCACCACGCTGACCTGCATCTTTGCGTCCCGCCTCTTCCCGGCGGGTGCTCACGCATGTCAAGCCAACGCCATCCGGACCTGTTCGACAACCTGGTCTACCGTCGGCTGAGTCAGGGCCTGTACATTCAATTCTTTTAGCTTGGAAGAGAGAAGATCCGAAAGATGAGAGAAGCTAACGAGAAGGATCTTTTGCGTCTTACCATTCTGTTTGGCAAGTTTTGCAATCGGTAGAATACTGGAGATCGGCAGCTCGCCATATTCTTTTGCGTTCTTAAATTCGATGAAGAGCTGTTTGCCTGAATGATGATTCACTACTTTTAAATCCGGCCCATCTTCTGCAGTAGATTTCTCCAGTTGCACATTGCGAAGCGTGTTCAGCTTTGCCGTCAGTTGCTGCACAAAGATATCCTCATTCCCATTGAACGCGTGATCGGTCATAGGCTTAAAATTTGAAAGTGAATTGCCGCTTGTTACCTGTGAACAATAATTGGACCAGCAAGAGTAAGACCAGTCCGATATAGGCTTCCAGTGTTGAAATTACGGCTTTTTTCAAATCTTTAGCCCCCTCACTTTTCTCCAGAATGCTCCAATGAATGGCCAGAAAGGACGCGAGGACAGAGCCTATTGGCACCAAAAATAATTTCTCCCGTTGATTTTCAAAGATTTCCTTTACCTGATCCCATCTCGTTTTCACCGTACCGGTGAGCGGACATTTTTCGACGAGAATGTTGGCTTGCGGTTTGGACCATTTGATGGACTCGTCATCCAACATTTCTGTTACGCCCTTAAAATACTTGTTAATGGTGTCTTTAAGATTATTCAGGTCCTGTTGGTTGACAGGCTCGACATAAATCTTTAATGTGTTTCCTTCTCTATTATAGACCAGGAATAGTGAATCATTCGTTTGATAGCCCGCGCAAAAATCGTTCTTCTTCAGAATCCCCGACTTTCTGTAGGCACTTTTTGAATAAGCATCCTGTAGCCGGTCTCCGTAGTATTCGGTAAATATCCTGACGATCTGAACAGGGTCGTAATGTTTCAGCTGCACTTTGAACTCGCCATCCATGGATAAGGATTTAATGCTTATGCTAATATAGCATTTTCCGTCTCCATTCATTCCGCCAAAAAACGATGTCTCCGCGCTGGGGTTTTCTCTTATCGCGGCCACCAGCCCGCATTTGAGCTGCGTTGTCGTGCCTGTGCCGGCTTCTCCGGGTCTGTCGCTTTTCGCGTGGCGGCTCGTCAGGTGCGTACTCCCTATGCCGCCAATCCAGGCGCTTGGTTCTTCCTCCCGCCGCTACCCGCGGGGTCTTTCTTCGCCCGCGGCTCTTACACGCGCGAGCTTCCGCGGCTTTGCTCGATTGCCGCACTCTATGGCGTCCCGTCCCATTTCGGCAGTTTTGCCCTGGTTGGGACTCTTTGTTGCGTGCGGATCTTTACGCGCGCGAGCTCCCGCGGCTTTGCTTGATTGCCACACTCTATGGTGCCCCGTCCCATTTCGGCAGCTTTGCTCTGGTTGGGACTCTTTGTTGCGTGCGGATCTTTACGCGCGCGAGCTCCCGCGGCTTTGCTTGATTGCCACACTTTATGGTGCCCCGCTCAATTTGGCAGCTTTGCCCTGGTTGGCGCTCTTTATTGCGGCCGCGGATCGTTAGCGCGCGTGTCTTCATTGCACCTCCCGCAATTTCAGCAGCTTTGCCCTGGTCGCCGCATTTTCTCTGATCAATAATGCCTGTTCATAAAAGCGCCGTGCCTCTTTCACATTGGATTGTGCAGCATACACATCCCCTATCGCGTCATTCGCGTCGAAGCTCTTCGGGTAGTTCTGTACGTTGAGCAGACGCAGACTCAGTACTTTTTTATCCAGCTGCACATCATCAAAAGAGTTGGCAAACAGATTTACCAGGTTTTCCGGCGGCAGCATCGTATAACCGATCTGCTGGGATACTTTCTTGAAATGGGATCGGAAAAGCGCTGCCGGGTCCCTGTTATCTTTTGGATCATAGTACCGGGCGTCGACTTCGATCGGGTAATAGTCGAAAATAAACCGCAATCCGTCATAGATCGTGATCAGCGGCGCGCTCATGTGCGTATCCTGATCATAATACTTCCAGGCGAAGCATAAGCTGTCGTTTGCGTTCTGCAGTACCATGTCCCTGAATTTAAAGATCGACCGCATGTGAAAGGTGGCGGCTGTCGTGTCTTTTAAGATCGTTGTCGTATCCAAATCTTTTTGGACCGAGTTGGCGATGCCCAGATAGAATTTTGTACCGGGAAACCTCTTTTGTATAAGATCGGGCTGTACATGTTGTTGTAAGAACTTCCGGCCGTCAAACCACATAGACGGGTCAATTGCGATATACGCATTAAACATCGGCGTATGACCGATCATGATATTCGTTACTGCCAGACCGGCGAGGGAGTGCCCGATCAACAGCCGGTAAGGCGCCGTCGGATAGAGCGAATCGATGTAAGGGATCAATTCCTTCTCCAGGAATGCTGCAAACCGATCGTTGCCGCCGTTAAAGCCAAAGTCCTGCGTTGTCGGATACAGCCACCAGTTGGAGCGATAGGGCGTAAAATCCCTGTTTCTTTCTGTATTCAGGATGCCAACGACGATCATATCGGGAAAGACCTGGTTGCCGTCCTGCGGCGAAAGCTGCCGCAACATGGCCGAAACGGAAGCAAAGTGGTTATTGCCGTCGAGTAGATAGACGACCGGGTAGCGCTGCAGCGGTTCGTGGACGGCGCGTTTTTGCAGGGCGGGTCCTTGACTGGCGGGTTCGTGGCTGACGGGTTCTTGCACGGCAGGTCCTTCCTGTGTCTTCGGAGAGCTGTGGTAGCTGCGTGGCAGACTGATCCAGATCGTGCGCTTTTCATTCAAAATTACGGAATGCAATGTGTCGACTCTGCCCATTACCAACTGTTGACCCATTAGCTCCTGCCCTGCTGCGGTCAAGCCTGTGAAAAGGGCGATCAATAAGAATAGATTTTTCATAGCTCTTGGTCAGGCCAATCTCATGCCGCGGTCTTAGAGTTGTTTATCAAGGGATTGTGTTCGATCCGCCGCTTTGTGTCGTGTTATATCACGAATTCTTGTAAATTTCATTACGATCTTTCGTCTGATTTCGCCAGCTTCGCATTTGCCGTCATCGAATAGCGGCGTGCCTTTCATTTATTTCCTCTCTCCCACCCTCAAAATTCTCTCTTTCTCTTTGAAAAATAATCAGATAAAAATTTGGTGGAAATAGTTTTTGACCTATTTTTGCACTCCCAAAAACGATGAAACACTCGTAAAACGGGTAGGATTCCGTAGCTCAGTTGGTAGAGCAATACACTTTTAATGTATGGGTCCTGGGTTCGAGTCCCAGCGGGATCACAAAAAGAGGTCATCTCTCGATGACCTCTTTTTGTGTGTTACCTGGATGGTCTATTAGATCTCTGACAGTTTTGTAGATATAGCTTTAGCTCATTCACCTCTTCCTGCACCAGTTCAGCAAGATCTGTTTTGGCCAGAAGTTGCCAGAATCTTTTGCCTTTGATATATGACATCGGTATGTTATAATAATCCATAAGTTTCGTCTCCATATATTTCAGCAGGTTTGCACATCGTCTGTCATTAGCTTCATTTCTGAAATAGGGTGACTCGTGGGGAAAGTTTTTAAGTATACGTTCTGATAAGCGGACATTGCAATATGTAAACAGATCGCTTGTTTTCTGATTGTCATTAAATACAAGCGAGCATTGTGTTTTCCCTCTGAATGTTCTACAAGTAAAATGTGTCTTATAATAATCGAAGTATTGCCTTAGCAACATCTCTCTGTCGGGACTATCTACAGCCTTTACAAATCGGCGGACATGTAGATACGTATAATATTTATGAAAGTCTGTCCTGTCAATTGCTGCCAGGTAGGGAATGACAGATGGAAAATCCATAATACCATCCGGCTTGAATGGAGATAGATATTGGTTAACTTTAGCGTCAGAGGACTTAAAGTGTTCAGCAACGAAAAGGCTTACCATGTCTTTAAAAACAAAGCAATACCAATTATTATTCTCGGCCAGTCCTCCAGATTTAATCATCCTCTGAAAAAGGTTTTTTTCGCAAGGGTGAAGTCTAGCAAATTCAGCAAACTGTCTTGCATTGAAGTACGTCCAGTTTTTTGCTTCCGAAATAACGGCAAATTGTTTTATAGCTTCCTTTTCAGGACTAGAAAAGTCCCGAAGGATTGCTTCAGCAAATCCAATAATGAATTGCTCTTTCTCTTGAGGAATGTCCAACTGCAATTTCAAGCAATGGGTTATGAGAGGGTTTAAATGATAATAAAATTTTGCTAATTTGTATAAATATTTCCTAGAAGCAAAAAGCACTTCCAGCTGACTACGTTGTTCAGGAAAATTCAATGTAATCCACTCATGTATTATCTGCTGATTAAGTGTTACTAATTTGCCAGCCGGCATGAACGCTTTCATTTTTTCGGCTATGGCAATGCTATCAATATGGGACACTCCGTTATGCCTGGGAGAAAGGGGTAATAATTTATCCTTCTTCATCTTCCTGGGACTTAAACCTGCTGTCTTTACCCATGTATTCCATTTCCGATCTGTAAGTGTAAGATTATAATTTCTGAATACATCTAAAATAATATAGTCAAACAGATCATTCAATGCATAGTACGAAAATGCATACCCCATCTGCTCCCAAAACCCCTTATGAGCAGTAATATCGTTATAAACTACATGCTCCAATCTTTCAATAAGATCTTTATGATTTTCTACAATATACCGATCAAACTCCTTTTTATATATCTTCCTAAGTTCATAAAAATTTAAGAAGTGACTTGTACATCTTATTTCATAAAAAAATGAATCAAAGATTTCCTTCAGCGGCGTCTTTATTTCTTTATAGATGAGACAAATAAGACCAGGAATTTCAGCGAACTCGTCATCATGAAGATAAATATGATTATCTTCTTCCCAAATTGCAAACTTCTCCACTTGCTTCAATACAAATTGCTTAATTTTCCAGTTTCTAGATAACCCAATATCAAAGCATTCAATTAGCTTTTTTAATCTGGCAACTCGGTTATCCTTATTGTTTTTTCTATCAAAAGTTACCTCTCCATTGTCCCAATTTGTTTTTCGAATACGCGTTTCTGTCAACTGATCAAACTGTGTGATTATTTTTTCTATAAACAACTCCTGCAGTCTATAATTTAGTAGAATCTTTTCCCCGTGTAAAGGAGTCTCTGTGAAGTCAATTTCCAGGCGATCTTGTTCACGAGTAGTAAAGGCATAAAACAATTGATTACTATTGATGGCTCCCCTTATCAAGTAATCTATATTATGATCATTCAAACGAAGGTAATGCAACAAAAAATCCTTTATTAGCGTGCTTGAAAAGGAATACGCCATTTCGCCCGTTTTAGTATCTATTTCCACATTGATAAAAGTATCGTTCAATTCCGAAACTGCTTTTACGAACACATCAGCCTCAAACCCCGGTGCCGAAATCTGACGAAACCTGCTGACCGATTTGAATGTATCCAGCAATGAATGATGTAAGGCAGGATCGTTTGAAATAAAAAGACAAAGCAGGAATAATTGACTACCGACAGTCAATTCCAGAAAATTTGACTCCCAATAAGAATTAGGCGAATGAATAAAATTATACAATGCAGTTCCCCAGTCATAGTCACTTTCAATATCCTTGTGTTTTGTTCTGATAAACTCGGCAATCAGTTTGGGATTATAGCCCGGAGAATCTATAATTGAAATCGCATTTCTTTTCAAAGATTCATATGCGATTAAAGACAGCGGTGCTTTGTTTAGATTTTTAAGCAGTATATCAAATTTCTCAGCGGGAGAAAAGCCAGATAGCGCTATAACAGTTTTAAAGTCGTCCAACGAATTCAGGCGCGGTGTAAATTTCTTTTGCTGTTGATAAATATATTCACGAGTAGTCATAATCAACAAATGACCTCCGTCAAAAACATCATCAATGAACCTTACGAAATGGCTAATATCATTAATTCCGGACTGTTGCCAGATATTGCTTCCAAGGAAGTCGTCAAGAAAAAAGATACTTCTTTTCGTTCTGTCAGGAATATATAGAGGAGGATCAATTCCCTGATGACAATACACTGATTGAACCTTCTTATGCTGAATAAAAAGTTGCATAATGCCCTCGCCAATGTAGTTTTTCCAATCCCGGGATCACCGGTGACGATCAACACATTTCTTTGCTCCAGGATTTCAATCCCTTCCTGAAAATAGGCAGTTGGCACGAAGTAGCTTTGAACATCGGCTATGGACTCAATCTCTTTTCCAGTACTATTCCATTTTACCTCGCCTATTGCTTTGCTAACCGCTTCTGCTAATAATTGTTGCAGAATGTGTACACTTGATATCCAAAGCTTTTGATAACGCAATAAAATTTCTCTATGCTCTTCTAGAAGTCTGCTGAGATCAATCTGATCAATAATATCTACCTCTGATTTTATAAAAGGATGGAAAATTTCCATGATTTCCTTGCGCAATACAAAAGACAAGGGTAAGGAAACGATCAGGATATATCTTGCAGGATAAAGTTCAACTACTTTTTTAACTTCTTTTTTCAAATTTCTTCTTAATGCCGGAATATCCTGGTATCGCTTGGCTTGCCCAATTATTTTACCATCATCCAGTTTAAAATCCACGCCCTTATCGTGACCACCTTCCTGGGTAATCACTGTGAATGAAGTACTATTAGTTGCATTCACGCTCGCAGTGACGACATCCGCTACAAGGTGCTCAAACTCTGAAGGAGATAATGTGTTGAAATCATATATATGCATATCTTAATAAAGATCCTACATAATTGGCTTACAATTATGGAATCTTATTGGTTTTATTCATTTGCCCATTTTCTTACATGTTAGTCTTCTTTGACGTCTACAGTTCGGCAAGGATAGAAATTTTATACAAACATTTATTATCATATGTTTTAATTTATGTATCAATTCACGTTCAAATCTTATTTTTATAAATGGTTGATATTATTTAGGTTATTTATATAATAATTGTACTATAAATATATTATTGAATCGGCATAATGGAGAATCAAATTTTTGAGGTTGCTAAAAATGTGCAAATCCTCATGTGTAAGCTCCCCTCAATTCCGTTCCACCGGGGATTAGAATTTTCAATTTTTTTAGTAATCAAAAGGGACCGGATTAAATATATTCCAGCGGAGGAACAAAGCCCAGCGCCTGGTGAGGCCTTGAGCAGTTGTAATCCTGC
>JAATGQ010000089.1 GCA_015654595.1 Chitinophagales bacterium
TCAGCGGGTCCGGAGTTCGAGCCTCCGCGGGGACACAAATAAAAAAGCGCTTAGATCTTCTAAGCGCTTTTTTATTTAGAAACAGCCGTCTCTTGCTTTTGACCCTTGCATCGGACACCAGTGCCAACTGATCCTCCTGGGCTTCCCGCCGGGATCCATCCTGCTGATCGCGGGTCCCGTCGTCATCAGCACGCTCTGTTCCACAAAATGTTCCAGCTCGAGGATAGCAGGCGCTTCATGACGCCGAAGCCATGTTCCCGTTGGCGATTCAGACGCCGGGGATATCTGTTCCGTTACAATTTATTAAATTTATCGGCATGAACCCGATTCGCAAAGATATCTTCGCTGTTTCCTTATTGCTGCTGTATTCCGTCCTGGCCCGGTCGCAGTCGCATTACACCGGGCCGGTCATTGACCTGCATGTCCATGTAGCCGTGCTTCCCGGTGAGCGGAATAACCTGGGCGCACCGGATTCGATCACTGATCTGTTGCCTATGCTGCGTCCGAATAAGATCGCCAGGGCCGGCATCATCACCATCGCCCATGCCGGCCAGCTGGCGGAGACCCGGCGGCGGAACGACAGCGTGCTCCGGCTGTGCCGGCTGTACCCGCAGCTCATTCCTATCTGTTCCGTCCATCCGGCCGACAGCACGGCTGCCTGGTCCGAGATGGAGCGGCTGAAAGAGCAGGGCGTGTCTATCCTCAAGCTGCACCCTTCCGCCCAGCATTTTGATGTCGGGTCGCCGGAAGTGGCGGCGCTGGCCGAACGGGCGGGCGCCCTGCATATGGCGCTGCTTTTTGACAGCTATAAACCGGAAGATGCTGCCGAACTGGGCAAACTGATGATGCTGGCCGTTAACCATCCGGACACGAAATTCATTATCGCCCATGCCGGTTTCATCCACTTCGCGGAGCTGATCACGATCAACGTATGGAAGAAATATCCCTGGTACCGGAACAATATTTTTATGGATATATCAGCGATTGCCCCCATGATGGGCAATTCGCCTTACCGCAGGCAGCTGATGTGGGTGATGCGCAGCGTCGGCATCAGCCAGTTCTTGTACGGCACCGATTTCCCGATATTCACCTTTAAAGAAAGCATTGCGGCCGTGCACCGGATGGGCTTTACCAGGGCAGAGGAAAAAAAGATATTTCATGACAACGCCGGAAGGCTGATCGCCTCCTTAACCGGGGCCGCCAAATAAGGCGATGCATTGGTAAAAGACATTTTGTGATTATTAACCCGATATATAATAGAAACTAAAGCACCCATTATAGAATGGATTCTTTACTGGATTATATTTATTCGCTTACCGATTTTTCAGAAGAGGGCTGGCAGGCGCTTCTTCCTGTACTTACGCCTTTAGCATTCAAAAAAGGAGAATTTTTGTTAAAAGCGGGAGCAGTATGCGATTCGTTATTTTTTGTAAGCCGTGGATATTGCCGGGCGTTCTACGAAACGGACGGAAAAGAGATCAATACCGCGTTCTTTTTTGAAAATGACATTGCTGCCAATATCACCAGTTTCGCCAGGAATGAACCATCGGCTTTTGCTATCCAGGCCTGCGAGGCTGTATCGGTAGTCCGGTTTGATAAGCAGAAGCTGCGCGAAGCATCCGTTGGGCATCCTGAGATCGAAGTACTAGGCAGAAAATGCCTGCAACATATTGCAGCCCGGCAGGAGCAGCACGCCGCTTTGTATAAACTGATGAACCCGCAACAACGTTATGCCTATCTGCAACGGCATTCACCCGAAATGCTGCAAAGGGTTCCGCTTTCCCAGCTTGCTTCGTATTTAGGAATAGCGCGGGAAACGCTGAGCCGCATCCGCGGCAGAAGGCGTTAATGCTGTTTTGTGATCGTCACTGCTTATTTTCGACAAGCCTGCCCACCTTTGTTTCCATTAATAACTAACTGAAGCGATGAAACAGGAAAAACAAGATATTGCAGGTCAACCCGGTCATTGCCACCGGGGCGTCTGCCGGAGGTATGGAAGAAATCAATACTTTCTTTCAGCGGATCGCACAATCACAATCCGCTGATCCTATATCCTTGGGTATAAGGGCACCTCAAATGTCCTTTCCGTATGGCGCTGTTTCACTTTCAGGGTGATTTTACCGGGATGCTTCAGCAGTTCGCGGATTTCGGCAATGCCGAGGCCAGCCTTTCCATTGACGGTGACCACCTGGTCGCCCGAAGCCAGGCCCTGCGCTTTTTCAGGGGCCTTGGGATCGATAGCCGCAATATAGACTCTACCGTGCTCAAGCTTCAGGGCGAAACCGCATAAAGGAAAGTCGAACGGCGCCTGATAATACTTGTTCGGCTGTAAATAGATGGCGTCATGCCGTTAATCAAAGGTCATGTTAAAGCGAAACAGGAACTCATTGCCCAGTAAGCCGGCGTAGCCTTCCAGCGCGCTGACACCGGCAGTAACCCGGGCCATGCTCACCGGCACATCTTTGAACACGTAGCCGCTGAAGCTGAAGTCCCTGATCCGCGCCAGGTAACGCTTGCTGGCGCTGGTCATGCCCACCGTTTTGAGCTGCAGGGTTTTGCCGGATGTGGTCAGCAGTTTGTTGGCGTCCACAAAAGGCGTGTTCAGCAGCGTTGTCAGTCCCGCACCGCTGTCCAGGAAGAACCAGCCGCTATATTTTTTACCTGCCAGTGTCGTAAAGCTGCAGCTGATCCTGGGCAGGAAGCCTATCTCGGGGCTGAATTCAAAAGCGAGCGCCTGGCCCTTTGCTTCTTTCAGGTCCCGGATATCCGGGTAAAGTGTCAGGGTCTGCTGGTCGAGGTCTACCCGGGTCACGTATCTTTTAAGCAGGTCGTAGCCGATAATACCGTCCAGTTTTCTTCCCAGGGTGGCCGACAGGTTACCCAGATTATTGACCAGCAGCTTCACGCTGTCGACCTTTACGCCGCCTAAATAAATGCTTTGATTATCCAGTACCTGCATAGGAGTGCTGCCCCCGGCCCCAGTGCCGGTGATCTGGCCGAACTTGCCATCTTTGAATAGCTGGCGTGCCACCGCAGAGTCGAGCAGCGCGGTACCGGCGCCACTGTCAAAAAGAAAGTTCAGCGTATCCGCTGTGGTTCCGGTTAATCCCGCTTTGAGCCAGACCTGGTGGTTATAGAGTTCCAGCCTGACCGATGCGATCTGCGCAAAAGCAGTTGAGCTACTGAAAATACCAGCTGACAGGATGATGCGGAATAAAAATTTGCGTAAGCCCGGAAGGTTCATATCGGCAAAAATAAATTTTTACAACATTTCTTAACCGCTTATTTATACTGCTTTATTTTTTTGTGCCTGATTTTTTTGAATTCGTTTGAAGTAAATAATATCGAGGCAACGCTTCCGGCCGTTTATCGAGCAGGTACAGGCCGATGTGGTCCACTATAACCTGGACGTGCTTATCCCGAAAACAGCGGAAGAGGTGCGCCGAAGGAATCGGGAAGGTTTCGGCTTTTGAAATGCCTATTTTTCAGCCAGCATCGGCGCTTTGTGCACATAGGTGTCACCGTATAGTTCGTCGATGAAGAATTTCGCGAGCAGCTGCCGGCTTATCTGGAAAGGTTTAAGTGTATGGTCATAAGTAACGACCAGTTCGCCGGCCGCCTTTTTCTCATTTAAGCCAACGGGCCGGGCAATGGTCCAGTCCGTTGCGGATGAGCGGACCAGCGCTTCCTGCGCGTTATGGTCTTCAAAAATTACTTTGAAATTGGTCAGCCTGACCAGCAGTTTGACATACCAGGGGGCGTATGTCCATGAATCGCCGGCGCCCACCGTCGACAGGATCATGATCCTTTTTACGCCAAAAATGGGTATGACCTGCAAAACATTCCGGATACTGTTTTCCAATATATGCGGACGGTCGATCTTCCGGATGGAAATGGCTTTGCCGCGGGTCAAAGGGCTTAACAGGCTCAGCACTGCATCGCAGTCTTTCATGGCTTTGCGTACATCGTTGATATTGGCCGGAAGGCCTTTGATGATGGTTAAGCCTTCCCTGGGCTTGAGCTTCGCCGGATCCCTGACCAGTGCGACTACCTGGTAATTTTTCGCAAGCGCCATCGCCACGGCATGCTGCCCGGTTCTGCCCGTGGCGCCCAGCATCAATATTTTGTGTATCATCGTTAATTGAATCTTGTTCTGAATTGTAACGGGTTTGGTTCGTCTTGTTTTTAAAGAGCTTGCTGAAAGATGGGGAATGCTCAAAGCCCAGCGCATAAGCGATCCCTCTCACGGAAAGTTCTGTGGTCGACAGCTTTTCTTTCGCTTTGTCGATCAGTTTTTCATGAATATGCTCCTGGGTGTTCAGGCCCGTCAGAGATTTCAGCAGGCCGCGCAGGTAGTTGGGCGAGATATTCAGGTTGTCCGAAATGTGCTGAACAGTCGGCAAGCCATTTTTCTTCAACTGATCGCTTTCAAAATAACTGTCCAGTAAATGCTCCAGTTTCTCCAGTGTGCCATGATGGGTGATCTTACGCGTGATGAACTGGCGGTTATAGAACCGTTTCGCGTAGGTGAACAGCAGCTCCAGTTCAGCTATGATGATATGCTGGCTGAAGCGGTCGATGGGCGTCCGGTATTCCTGCTGCTTATTTTCGATGATACTGAACAGCTTTTTTTCCTCGTGCGGGGCGAGGTATAAGGCCTCGTTCACGCTATAGTCGAAAAAATCATACTGGCGGATCGCCTTAGCCAGTTTGGTGCTCCACAGAAAATCGGGATGAATGAGGATGGCCCAGCCGGAAATGGCGTCCGCTTCGCGGTTGTGGTTTTCAAGACTCAGCACCTGGCCCGGCGACATAAAGAACAGTCTGCTGGTCTCAAAATCGTGCTCCGCATTTTCTTTTCCGATGGCGAGCTCACGGTCGCCATAACAGTATTTGAATTTGCCCTGCGTATCGCGTTTTAAAAAGATCACATAAAAATCATAAATCAGGCTGACCGGGCCATCCAGTTCAGGCGTGTTGACTGAATCCATTTCCACCACGCTGAAATGCGGGTGGTTCGGCGCCGGCAAACCAAGCTGCTGGTGATACTGGCTGATGGAATGGATGTGATAGATCTGTTTCTGCATAGACAAAGCTACTTACTTTTATGGTAGGCTTCGACAAATACCGGCGCATAGGTTTCCAGCTTAGTGGGACCCAACATCGGCCGGTGGCGGTGATAATCTTCGTATAAGCTCCCGCTGCGGCCGGCGGCGCCCATTTCCACCAGGCCCTTCACGAACAGTTCGTTCATGCCCTGTTTGAGGCTGGTCTTGCTTTTGAAGATTTTGCTGAAAGAGGCCAGGGCTTTATTTTAAGCTGAAACCTTATTTCACGGCATAGACTTGCCTGAGATAGTCCCGCCGTTAAAATCCGGCATCCTGCACTGATCCTATAGCGGCTGGATGGGCATATTCTGACCAACCACCCACCATTACATTACTGCTGTATAATGAGCGATAAATGGGTTACTTTTTTATCCTAATAATTTTCTGGTACGCCATTGGGCTGGCGAAATAATCACACACCACTTTCCTTTCGCATCATGCTTAAGAACGCCGGGGTGATGCCTAAATAACTGGCGATATGTTTTTGGGCGATGCGTTGCTCGAGTCCCGGGTAGCGCTTACGGAATTCAAGGTAGCGTTCTTCGGCGGTTTTGTAAAGCTGGGAGGTGATGCGTCGCTGGTAAAGGTCAAAGCCATTTTGGTTGAGGATACGGAAAAAGCGCTCAAACTTTGGGATGGTTTGGAAAAGTTTTTCCAGCTGTGGTAACGAAGTATAATATACTTCGCTTTCTTCCAGTGCCTGTATGGCATTCGCTGAGGGTTTTGCTTTAAAAAAGCTCACAATATCGCAAACCCACCAGTTCTCGGGATAAAAACCGATGATGTGGTCTTCGCCGCTGTTATCCGTATAAAACATGCGCAGGCAGCCGCGTTTTACGAAATAAACGTAACGGTCCGTCTCTCCCGGATGCAGCAGCAAGGTACGCTTCTTCACTTCTCTGAGCTGAAAGAAGGTAAGCGCCTGCTCCTGTTCGGCAGGGGGAAGCGCGATATGCAGGGCAAAATTGTTCAGGATCAACTGGTGCACGTACTAAGATAAGTATTAAAACGCAAACCGGCGCGTCATGTACAGTTTCAGGTCGGCGAGCACGGCAAGCCGCAGGGGTTCGGCTATATCCGGGTAAATGTCGCTTTGCGCCACGGCTAAAAATGCTTCGGCGCTGGTATATTCTACGATGAGAATGGCGTCCCAGTCCTCGCCTTCATCAGCCAGTACGCTGGTGAATACGTCGCTCAGGAGATATACTTTGGCTTCCGCCAGGCCTAACTGTTTCATTGCGCGGTTAAATGCCGGCAGGTATTCTTCCATGTACAGGCGGCGGTCTGCGAATTTAAGCATATTCACCATCAGTACCAGTCCTGTGCCTAGCACAGTATCGGAATCGTTACCCCCCTCCTGCTTAAAAGAAGCCCACAATACGGGTAATAAGGTTCTGTTCGTCAAACTCAAAATAATCCATGCCCTCTGCCGGGTAACCCTCGGGGGGGATATTCAGCCAGCGGAAACGGCCGCTGTGGTGGTGCGTAACCGGCTCAGCCAGCACCTTAAAGTTCTTCGGACCTGTTTGGTTGTACGAACTGATGATAAGGTTGGTAATGGCATCCCGTCCCGTAATGGTGTCAGTTACCTTATCGGTGAATGTCCCTTCAGCTGACCAGCATTGATCGATCTTTTCGCGGATGGCCTTACGTTCGGTCTCGTTCCAGGCACTGGTGTAAAGGAGAATGATTTCTTCTATGCTTTTTATATTTTCCATAACACAAAGGTCGCCCGGTCCGGTTACAAAAAAGTTCAACTGGTTGAAGATTTTAAAATATTTAGGAATGATGACGGGATGTTTGTTGCCGAACGGCCTACATACTATTGGTAGTATATATCGAAAAATAGAATTTTGAAATATTTTACTTATTCGTTACAAACTGCGTTCCGTTATCTAAACGCAAGGCGAGAGGGTTGATTTTTTTTGTAGTAATTTCATTCTAAAAATTTATTCATTAATGGTCATGTCGCATGAAAACTTTCCCTGTAACACATTTGGATAGAAGCAACGGCTTGGGCCTGGAGATCAGGCGATTTGTCCACGGCAAGATTAGCGGAGCATCGCTTCGTCTTTTAGAGCAAGCACACCGGGACAATTATTATTTGTTCTTTGTGATGGTCGGGGGAAGTTGTGAAACAATGATCGACTTTATGGAGGTAACCTTTACAGCGCCATCCGTTTGTTATATTCTTCCTTCGCAGGTTCACCGTCGTATCAATAACCTTTCAGCTGATTATTGGGTGCTCGCGGTTGATAATTCCTTTGTTCCTCAACCCTGCCGGGATGTTTTTGAGCGTCAGCGCGCGAATCAAAGTTCTTTCTCTTGCACTTCTGTGCAGCAAAAGCGTTTTCTTGATCTCATGATGCTCTTAAACGACCTTTATACAGACAATAAAAGCACGTTATTTTATTACTCAGCTTTAAATGGGCTGCTGGGCACTTTTCTAACCATGACAGCCGACTGTTTTAAAAACCTGTCAGAACATGATAAAAGGCAACCCCGGCTGGAGCAATTATATGGCGACTTCAAACAGTTGCTTTCCTCAGAAGTACGACACATTAAAAGTGCGTCTGCCTATGCCTTGAAATTGAATGTCTCCGAAACCTATTTGAACGAAGCAACGAAAAAAGTGACCGGATTCCCGGTGAGTTATTGGATCAGAGAGGAAGTGATATGCGAGGCTAAGCGATTGTTGTATCATACGGAAATGGATATCAAACAGATCGCTTACCTGTTAGGTTACGAAGATCATTCTTACTTTTCGCGCATCTTCCGGAAAACGACCGGAACCTCCGCGTCGGACTTTCGCAGGCAATACCGTAAATAGTGCTATCATTTCCTTAATAAATCCATTTATACAGTTTATAAGTTGACGTCCTTTGTCAAAAAACATATGGCAACTTTAGAAACCAACGGTATAACGCTCTATTATGAACTTTTTGGCAACCCAGCAAACCCGCCTGTATTAATGATTTCAGGCTTAGGAGGTGTAGGTGCAAGCTGGGGACCACAGATACAATTATTCTCCGAAAAATATTATGTGATTTTACCGGATCAACGTGGTACCGGACGATCCAGCCATGCTGACACCGGATACGCTACGATACAACTGGCGGAAGATATGGCCGCGCTGATTGAAGCGCTTAAAATTAATACTGTACATGTTATTGGTGCTTCTACCGGCGGCGCTATTGCGCAGTATCTTGGTATTAACCATCCTCACTTAGTTCGTTCATTAACGTTCTCCTCATCATTTGCGCGGTTTGACGAATATATGCACCGGCAATTTGCAGTGCGACGCAAAATGGCTTCTGAATGGAATTGGGAGGATATGTATGCGGGGTTTTCTCTTTTCCTCTTTTGTCCAAAGTTTACACGTGAGCATGCTGACCAAGTAACAGGCTGGATTGAGCGGGCGGCCAAAAACCCCAGGCAGCAAAATGACAGGGAGATCGGTTTAAAAAGGATAGACATGATCGCTGAACATGACGCATTATCCCGGCTGGGGGATATTAAGCATCCTGTTCTGGTAATCTGTGGCAATAAAAATATGTGTACACCAATGCAACTTTCTGAAGAAATGGTGCAGGCGATACCTCAAGCAGAATTCGTATTGATTGATGAGGCAGGTGAGCTGATTGAGCTTGAGCGACCGGCCGAATATTTTCAAAACGTGAGCAGTTTTATAGATAAACATTAACGTCGATTAATTCGCGGCTTGGCCATGACTGATAATTGAACAGTCAGACCGGCTTATAGGCTCGTGTCACCTAAACAGTGCTGCGCTGGCCGGTGTGACTTTTCCGATACGACCATCTTTGGCGGCAACCAGTCTGCAAAGGCCGACCGCCGAATCTTCGAAATCATCATGCTGATCGCTGAGCAACAGCCAGGATGTGTTAAATCCTTCTTTCAGGTCAAAATCGGTGATAGCCGGGATCGCCGTCTTCAGGCTGGAATGATATTGCTTTTGGGTGGAGATCCAAATGCCGTTATGCTGCGGATTCTTCGCGGTCTTGCGGAAGATAAGCACGATCCTGCCATCGAAATAGACGTAGAACATACCGATCGCCGGTTTGATGATGATACCTTTCGGTAATTCATCCAGCAGGAAATCAAAAGGCATTGTTTTTTTCATCGTCGTTCGCTTTAGCCTGAATTAGCATAATGGATCAAAAGAGTAAGCCGGCCGTCCGCTTTTTCAATATACTTGATGCGACCTAACCCAACAAGCGGTTTTGGCCGGATCCCAACATAGCTTGCTTCAGGTGTTTCAAGTATCAATAGAGACATGGTTCATTCCTTATCAAGGCCTATCCTGATTTGCTAGTTCTTCCGCCTGCAATTGCTTTTTCCCCCAAAGGTGTAAATGTTCTATAAACGGAATTAACTCTTTCCCGGTGTCGCTCAGTGAATACTCCACCTTGGGAGGTACTTCATGATACATCTTCCGGATGATCAACTTATCGTCCTCCAACTCTCTTAACGTCTGGGTAAGCATTTTAGTCGTAATATCAGGTAAAGTCCTGCTCAGTTCGCCATAACGTAGGACAGTTTGCAAGCCAAGGTGCCACAATATCCGGCCTTTATATTTCCCGCCAATGCGTTTGAACGCATATTCTACCCCACAATTTAGGATACACTCGGGAATTTCTGATTTATTTTTCATTTTCATTTTATTAATAAATAACTGATTATCAATAATAGATACTTTTTAGTATGTAAGATACAAAAAAGTGCATACTTGACAATCGGATACAAAAGAACTTAATTTTGTAATTCATAAAAAAATAATAAAATGAGCACATCAGAAATAAACGTAAGTGCAAATAACAACAACCAAACAATGAAAGCTATCCGCCAGCATGAATTTGGAGGCCCGGAAGTTCTTCAATATGAGGATGCACCAATTCCCGAGTTGGCGGCCGGTGAAGTTCGCATCCGGGTTCACGCCGTGGGGCTAAATCCTCCGGACTGGTATTTGCGCGAGTGTTACAAGATGCTGCCACCTGAATGGCAGCCAAAAGTGCCCTTCCCGATAATTCCCGGCACGGATATTTCAGGCGTTATAGAGGCTGTGGCCGATGATGTAGATGGATTCGCCATTGGCGACGAAGTATATTCCATGGTCCGCTTTCCAAGCTACGGACTAAGCCGGGCTTATGCGGAATTCGTAACCGCGCCAGCCTCTGAAGTTGCCCTAAAGCCTAGAGGCATCGATCATATTCACGCGGCAGCAGCGCCGATGTCTTTGCTCACCGCATGGCAGTTCATGATCGAAGTAGGTCACGATGTACAGAACCCGCTTCAGCCGAATAAGCATGTGCCGGTACCGATAGAAGGTAAAAAGGTTCTTATCAATGGTGCCGCTGGCGGTGTCGGGCACCTGGCGGTGCAACTGGCAAAATGGAAAGGTGCATATGTGATCGCCGTAGCCTCCGGTAAGCACGAAGCATTCCTCCGCGACCTTGGCGTTGATGAATTCATTGATTACACCAGGACCGCTGCTGAGGATGTTGTTAAGGACGTTGACCTTGTCATCGATTCTGTCGGCGGACCTACAACAGGCAGGTTTTTACGTACGCTGAAACCGGGGGGTGCTTTGTTCCCGATCTTTCCTTTAGGTTTCTCAGGAGCCGAGGAAGCGGGCAAGCTGGGTGTTACCGTGTCGGCAACACAGGTGCGTTCAAGCGGTGCACAACTTGCTGAAGTCGCCCAATTGCTCCATGAAGGTACAGTTCGTGTGGCAATAGACAGCACGTTCGCGCTTGCCGATGCCCGCTTAGCACACGAACGGGCCGCCAAGGGAAACCTCCAGGGTAAAATCGTACTGAGAACGCGCTGATCTTTTTTGCGGACGTGAACTGGCTTACATCACCCAGCGCTTCGATGTGCGGCCCGACGGCAGTAAACGGGCGCAGGATGATTTTGCCTCGCTCGCCGGCCCGACACCGCAAACACGTGACATCCAACCTTTGGCATTTCAATATTGCGTCACCTTTACCCAATCCACCCACATTCTTGCCTCCTGCTTTTTGATGCTCGTCAGCGCGGAATCCGAAAGACCATAATAAGGTTCCTTTATTTTGTTGACAGCAGCCGGATAGCCGCCGCCAACCGCGATGTTAAGGATCAGGTATTTTTTGTTATCGAATGCCCAGGGTCCATACTTTGCCGCCATATCCCTGCTGACCCGATAAAAGGGTTTTCCATCGTATTTAAAGACCAGGCTGTCCGGCGTCCAATCCACCGCATAGTTATGCCAGTGGGTGATGTCATCGCCTTCTTCAAAATAATACCGGCTGACAAAAGGCGTATTGCCGCTATAGCCCGGTCCATGAACCGCAGCACTCGCCCAATGTCTGTCGCCAATGTACTCCATGATATCTTCTTCGCCCGTCGCCGGCCAGGCCCCCTCGCCAAGCATCCACCACGCCGGCCAAAGTCCTACGCCATCCGACATCCGTATCCTGGCTTCGGCGCTGCCGTATTGAAAATCAAATTTGCCAATGGTGTTGATACGGGCCGAAATAAAATCAAAGGACTGTCCATCCGCCGTCTTAAATTTCGGGGCATAGATCGGGCGGAACACTAGTTTTCCGTCTTCCTGAAAAAGGGTTGCCGTGGAATCGACATAGGCCTGCAGCTCGTTGTTATAATGCCGGCCCGTCACTTCTACGTTCCATTTGGATCGATCCAGTTTCTTTTCTTTAAAATCGTCAAAGAAGATGATCTTCCCTTTGGAAGAGGGATGAGACATCGGCTTGGCGCCGATAAGACAGCAGGCGATCAGGAGTAGTGATATTCTCATATGCAAGACCGGCCCTTTTTGGAGGGCCGGTCTTAAATCTAGCATTTTTTTACTTTACCAGCAATTCCTTCACTATCTCCTTGTCCGCGGATCGGATACTTACCCAATACACGCCCGTTGGCAGGTGGGGAGACAAAAGCCGCGTTCCCGTCAGCGTGGTTTGATACAGGGTTTTGCCGGAGACATCCCGGATCGAGATCACGGCTGTTACCCCATCGGGCAAAGCAAGGTTAAAGGCGTCTTTCGTCGGATTCGGATAGAGGTTGATCGCTGTTGCCGCAAGTGGAGCGGCGGCGGCCGGGCTGGTCGTCGCCGAGGACAGCCCCGGCTCCGTACTGCTGACGGTGATGGGATTGGTAAACTGCCACTCGGCACTATACCATCCCGACTGGGGGTTGCTGTATTCAGCATATCCCAGCAGGTCTTCGATATGCACCCACTCGGATGTCTGCCAGCGATTCTCGATATAGTTCCAGCCTGCGGCGGCTGTGGGCAGGCTCCACATCGCGCTGTACCAGGAGGATTGGATCGTGCCGCATTGAACATAACCCGTCTGGTTTTCCACAAACAGATAATTCCCCGTCGATCTGTTCTTCAGGTATACATATCCGCTGCCCGCGTCGACCTGTGCCCATTGATAGGCGGTATTGCCGGATGGACTGGTGCCATAAAGAACTTTGCCTGTCCCGCCATCGTAGAGATAGGTATTCGCCTGCCAGCGATTCAGGATCTGGTAGTAGGTCGTGCCGCTGCTGATACCGGGCTGGGCGTCATACCAGGTGTTGTTATAATACCATCCACTCGTACCCCGGCTGAGATTGCCCGTCTGGTTCGTGCCATCATTAAAGATCAGGTTGGTAGAGGTGACATTGGTAAAGGTGTAGGAGTACCAGCCTCCGCCGTCGTTATTCATATTTACTCCCGGCCAGGTCCCATCGGCAAGAACACCGGATGGCTGCGCAGACCACCAGTAGATCTTTATCGTACTGCCCCAGCTGCCGGGTTTGTAAAAATGAACCGTAAAGGTATCGGTCGGCGGCGGCGGTGTCGTAACATTGCTGTTCGTCAGCACGCGATACTGATAAGCGCTGAGCGACAAACTCGTCCCCAGCGTCACGGCAGCCCCGGTAAACGCGTCCTTCCAGGTGGTATTCTGTAAGGCAGCCGGCAGGGAATACGCGATCGTACTGTTCCGGAGATTGGAGAAGACCACCACCTGCTCGGAGCCGGAGGTCTTTGTGAACGCACACACATCGTTGTTGTCATACGAAACAAGCGTCCCTCTCCGGATCGCATTACTGCTGTCCCGGAACGCAATGACCTTGGTATACTCGGCCGTCACATCAGGGTTGATGGTCCAGTCGATCGTAACGGATGTAAAAGGAAAAGTGATCGCCGTCGGAAAGGCAACCTCCGTCCCGTTGTAGATAAAAGGAACACCCTTCATATAGGCGATCACCACGAAGGCGGCCATGCTTCCAGCCTTGCCGCCAAACAGATTAACAGGCGCTCCATCCGACCCATCCACGTCATGATTCGTCAGATAGCGCACGATCTGCTGATTGCCAGAGCTCCCGGTATACTCTACGCTGTTGGAGTTGTCAATCAGCGTCGCCGCCCCGCCGCCAAAAATGCCCTTTAACGTCGTGCCATAGAACTGCATCCCGAAATTATAATCAAAGCCCGCCCCATAGTTGGCTTGACGGGTGCCTTCGGCCAGCATCAGGAGACGGTGCGTCGTAATCCCCCGCAGATTGGTGATCGCCTGCTGCCAGAAGTCGATCGGCGGGTTGTCGGCAAAGTCACAGCGAAACCCATCCACATTGGCAGTAAAGACCCAGTACCGCATCGCGCTGATCATCGCCGTCCGCATATCGGTATTGGAAAAGTTCAACGCCGCCACATCGGTATAAGGACTCAGCGCTTGGATATTGCCGCTGCCGTCCTGCAGATACCAGTTCGGATGCTGGGTGATCCAGGGATGATCCCAGGAGGTCTGATTCACCACCCAATCCAGGATCACCGCCATATTGCGGGCATGCGCGCCATCGACGAGCGCGCGCAGATCCGTGAGGGTCCCGAATTCGGTCCCTACCGAATCGAAGTTGCGGATACAATAGGGAGAGTTGACGGACTTCAGCGTACCCACCGGATAGATCGGCATCAGATAAATGACGTTTACGCCAAGCGCCTTGATCTGGTTAAGGCGATTGGTGACGCCTTGCAGATTGTGCGTCGAACTAAAGGCCCGCATGTTCACCTGGTAGATCGCGGCGTCGCGGGGATCGGGCACCCCGCTGAAAGGAGTGCCATATTGAGAAGGGTCCTGAGCCGCAGCCCGGACAAAAAACAGCAGGAGCCATACACAGGTAAGGTGTAGATACTTTTTCATATACAAGCTTTAATGGTTAAAAAACCAAAGAAAGCCGGCAGCCGTGAACAACCCAATTTGTAAAAATCCAATATCGAAAATAATCTGACCGGCACCCCCTCACCCGCTGTGAAACAAATTGATTACCAGGAAGAAAAAATCACATCATATAATTTATAATATAAACAATATTCGACGTCTCTTCCTGTTTCTTTTAATTATCTTTCCGCCCTAAAATCACGATTCAGCGATATGATGCGGCTAGTTTGCAGTTTTTTGTTTGCGATTGCTTTTGCTTCCGGAGCCTATGCCAGCACCGACAGCCTCCTCAACCGGTTGACCGAAGCCATCGATAAAGCCCCCGCCTACGATGTCCAAAAGACGACACAGATCGACCAGCTGCGGGCACAGCTCTATCGCCAGCCGCATACACCTGCAGAACAATTCACGCTGCTAAAGCAACTCTACAATGAATACCGGCTCTTCAACTACGACTCCGCCTACCGGTACGCCGGTCAGCTGCAACAGATCGCCTGGTCGCTCAACGACCGCCGGCTGATCACGGAAGCCCGTCTGCAGCTTTGCTTTATCCTCTTATCTTCCGGTCTCTTCCGTGAAACCTATGACTCCCTCCGCGTCATCGATATCGCGCGGGAACCCGACAGCCTGAAGGCCACCTGGTATACGCTGATGGGCCGCTATTATTATGACCTTGCCAACTATGATTACGACGGGGCTCATCACTCGCTGGGCTACGACACCATCGGCAACAAATTTATGGACTCGGCCCTGGCCTTTTATCCGCCTAACTCCTTCGAACTAACCTATTACAGCGGCCTGCTGGAATTCAAGCGCGCCAATACGGATAAAGCCGCAGGCTACCTCCGTCAGCTGCTGGATGGCAAACAACTCACCGACCATCAGCTGGCGCTCACCGCCTCGACACTCAGCGGCATCTACAATGGGAAAGGACAAAGCGAAGAAGCTATCGACCTGATGCTGACCGCCGCCATCGCCGATATCCATGCGTCCACAAAAGAAACCTTTGCCATCTTTAACCTCGCCGACCTGCTGTATAAGAAAGGAGACGTCCGGCACGCCTCACTATGCATCGAGACGGCCATAGCCAACGCCGAGTTCTATGGCGCCCGCCAGAGAAAAGTACAGGTCAGCAGCATCCTGTCGCTGATCGAAGGAGAAAGGATCAATGCCGTCGAAGCCCAACGCCGGCAGCTCGTCCTCTATGCCACGATCGTCACCGCCCTCGGTCTGCTTCTCGCCGCCCTGATCGTCATCATCCGCAGACAGGTTAAAAAACTGCAGAAGGCCCAGCAGATCATCACCGAAGCCCACGCCAACCAGCGCCTGATCAACGACAAGCTGGAAGAAGCCAACAAGATCAAAGAGGAATATATCGGCTATTTCTTCAGTCTCGACTCCGAATTCTTTGTAAAACTGGAAAGGCTAAAAAAGAACCTCGACCAGAAAATAGCCGACCGCAAGTTCGATGACATAAAGTTTATTGTTAATAACATTCAGCTCAAAAAGGAAAAAGAAGAACTGCTTAGAAGTTTTGATACGGTCTTCCTGCGCATCTTCCCCCACTTCGTCAGCCGATTCAATACCCTCTTTAAAGAAGAAGACCAGGTCCGGCTGAAGGAAAACGAACTGTTGAATATCGACCTCCGGATCTTCGCCCTCATCCGTATGGGCATCACGGACAACGATAAAATTGCCCAGATCCTCGAGTACTCCGTCAACACGATCTATGCCTACAAAACCCGGATCAAAAACCGGTCGATCGTCCCGAATGACGAGTTCGAAGCCCGCATAATGGATATAAAAAGCGTTTAAAATCCCAGAAAAACGTCTATATTATTTTTTTTCAAATACGTTTACAACTATTTGAAGATTAAATAATTGGCTCTTGCATCTGGAGCAAAAGGTCCAATATTTTCCATATTCGACTTGTAAAAATTGCCCCTTTTTCGGCCTAAGGGTTTCTTTGTCCTTCATTCTTGTTATATGAAAAGATTCTCTGCCGAAACTTTGCGCCTGATTGCTTGCGTATTGCTAACCCTCCTGCATTGGTCAGGATGGGCCCAGACTTCTCCCCTGATCGTCAAAGGTTCCGTCACTACCGACAAAGGCGTCCCGATAGAAGGCGCCTCCATCGTTGTCATTGGTACGGAGAAAGGAACAGTTTCAGACATCAAAGGACAATTTACTCTTTCAGCGTCCGCGGACGCCGCCCTGCTCATCACGTATATAGGCTATGACACGGTCCGCGTGCCTGTACAGTCGACCCTGGTCATTTCGCTGCACCCTTCCACAAGCGCTCTTAATGACGTGATCGTTATAGGATATGGAACGGCGAAACGAAAAGACCTCACCGGCTCCCTTGCCGTTGTCTCCGAAAAAGACTTCCAGACCGGCCAGATCACCACCCCGGAACAGCTGATCGCCGGTAAAGTCCCCGGCGTTTCGATCACCTCGAATGGCGGTTCCCCCGGATCGGGCAGCGTCATCCGTATCCGCGGCATTGTCTCCACCAACGCGAGCAATGACCCGCTGGTCGTCGTCGATGGTCTTCCCTTCAGCGGTAACGGGATTGCAGGCGCCTCCAACGCCCTGAGCCTGGTAAACCCCAACGACATCGCTTCCTTTACGGTGCTAAAGGACGCAGCAGCCACGGCGATCTATGGCTCCCGCGCCTCCAACGGCGTTATCCTCATAACGACCAAAAAAGGAAAGAAAGGCCCTCCCGTCTTCAACTTCAGCACCCAGGTCTCGGCCGGTAAACTGATCAAAGAAGAAAAGGTGATGTCCGCCGCCCAGTTCCGTAAACTGGTGGACAGCCTTGGCACGGGCACTTACAACGGTACTCCCTTCAAGGAGCTGATGGGCAGTGCCAGCACGGACTGGCAGAAACAGATCTTCCAGACCGCCGTCAGCACCGACAATAATATAAATATAGCAGGAACCATGGGCGCCATCCCCTACCGGATCTCGGCTGGTTATCTCAACCAGGAAGGCATTGTAAAAACGGACAATCTGCAGCGTTACAGCGGCAGCATCGCACTGACGCCGCATTTCCTGAACGACGCGCTAAAAGTAGAGTTGAACCTGCACGGGGCCGTCCTCCAATCGCAGTTCGCCAATTCCGGGGCAGCCATCAGCTCGGCGCTCTATTTTGATCCGACACAACCGGTCCATGCAAAGTCGCCTTATGGCAACTTTTATGAATGGCAAACGGTCGACGCGGGCGCCACCACGCTCAACAAGCTCGCGCCCCGGAACCCCGTTGCGCTGCTTGACCAGTATAATAATCATGCAACGGTTCAGCGCAGTTTCGGTAATCTGGCCCTCGACTATAGCCTGCCCTGGGTACCGGGTCTCCACGCCAACCTGAACCTTGGCTATGACGTAGCTCACGGCAATGGGATCATACAGGTTCCCGCCTACGCCGCACAGAATTACCTGGATTCCGGACAGAACAACCAATACAAAGGAACGTTCCAGAACGTCGTCAGCGAGTTCTATCTCAATTATGTCCGCGACATCCCGTCGATCAAAAGCAATATCAACGTCATCGGGGGATACGGCTATTACAATAACCTGACGACTAACTGGAAGTACCCCAGTATCCGCGCCAATGGCGATACCATTCCGGGAACGCTTCCGCTTTATCCGACGGACCGGCAGGAAAATACCCTGCTCTCTTACTATGGACGTCTGATCTATACGTTCGACAATAAATACATTTTGTCTGCTTCGATCAGGTCGGATGGCTCCAGCCGATTTGAATCCTCGGGACGCTGGGGCACCTTCCCTGCCATAGCCGCGACCTGGCGGTTGTCACAGGAAGAGTTCCTTCGTTATTCGCACGTACTCTCCAACCTCAACCTGCGTCTGAGTTATGGTGTAACCGGCAACCAGGATGGCATCGCCAATTACTCTTACCTGCCTGTCTACAGTCTCAGCGATAACACCTCCATGTACCAGTTTGGCGGTACCTGGTACAACATGGCTTCCCCTGCGGCCTATGACGCCTTTATCAAATGGGAACAGACCGCGTCCTGGAATGCCGGCGTTGACTACGGCTTATTCAACAACCGGATCACCGGCGCCATCGATCTCTATTATAAGAAGACGACGAATATGCTGAACGTCTTTCCCATTCCCGCGGGCTCCAACTTCAGCAGCACCCTTCTGATCAACGTAGGCGATATGATCAACAAAGGAGCTGAATTTGCGATCAGCGCCAACCCCGTCCGTGAAAAAGACTGGAACTGGAACGTCAACTTCAACGTGGCCTATAACTTCAACAAGATCACCAAGCTGACAGCAACCCATGATACGGCTTATGTGGGCGCGGTGCAGACCAACAACGTACAGATCAACTCCGTTGGCTATTCCGCACTGGCCTTCTATGTCTACCACCAGGAATACGACAAGAATGGCAAAGCCATCGAAGGGGTCTACAAAGATGTCAACCACGACGGAATCATCAACACCCAGGACCTCTATCACTACAAATCACCTTTCCCGCCCTATATCCTCGGCTTCAGCACGGACCTCCGCTACAAAAAATGGACGATCAGCACCGTGCTCCGGGCCAATATCGGCAACTATATGTACAACGGATTGTCCACCAGCGCGGTTACTTCCAACCTCTTCAACCCGCTGGGTTACCTGGCCAATACATTGTCCGATGTGCTGAAGACGCCTTTTGCCTACAGCAATACCCAATCCGACTACTATGTCCAGAACGCGTCCTTCCTGAAGATGGATAACCTGGGCTTGGCTTACAACATCGGCCATGTGTTTACAAAGATGGCAAATCTCCGGATCAATGCCAATTGCCAGAACGTGTTTACCATTACCAAATATAAGGGACAGGATCCCGAGCTCTATGGCGGCATAGACAATTCTTTCTACCCAAGACCCCGCACTTATGTACTGGGAGCAAACCTTCAATTCTAACGATCAACAAAACTTATATGAAAAATAGTCTCTTCTTGCCAGGTCTGCTCTTCACGCTCGTCGTGGTTTCGCTGACCTCCTGTACAAAAAACCTTGACCGAAAGCCGGCCAATACCAATACGGCCGATGTTCAATACAGCACCCGTGCCGGATACAAACAAGTCCTGGCAAAAGTGTATGGGTCCTATGCCCTTATCAGCAGTGCGGGGACTGGAGTAAGCGACATCAGCGTCGCCGGTATCTCGGATGTCGGGGAAACGGACTTTCTTCGTTTGTGGTGGAACATGCAGGAGCTCACTACCGATAATGCGCTTTGCGCATGGAACGACCCCTATCTGCA
>JAATGQ010000051.1 GCA_015654595.1 Chitinophagales bacterium
AACAGCATTCCAGAAGATGACAAAAACAAACAAGGCAGCATTTCTGCTGCCTTGTCCAGTTTGGTCGGGAAGACAGGATTCGAACCTGCGACCCCCTGGTCCCAAACCAGGTGCGCTACCGGCCTGCGCTACTTCCCGATCCCGTTGGGGCAGCAAAGGTAGGGTTTTTAAGTGAATTTTAAACATTTTTCATCGCGACCTGCAATTTCTCTGATTTTGATATAATTCAGCTTCCCCTTAAACCACAAAAAAACGATAAACATCTCCCTTGAGACATCGCTGCAGGTAGCCTGAGCTCCCGAAAAATACCAAAGACAAGAAGCGACGGCCGCTCCCAAAAGCAGGTAATGGCCACAAGTGCCGGCAAAATGCTATCCAATCGTCGAAATAAAATCTTCCATCAATTTCTTTACCGCCTCCAACGTCTCCCCATCGGTAATCTCCCCCTTGTCATTGATCTTACTGCGAATAAAAGAAATTATTAACTGCAAATCCTGCACATTACCCGCCTCGATGACGGTCAACGTTTCCAGCAAAGAAGCATGACTGCTCTTTCCGTCGGTACTGGCGGTGATCAGCACAGTCGGGCGACCCGAAAAATCGCTGTTCGAAACAGTCCAGTCGATCGCATTTTTTAAGGAACCTGGAACACCATGCGCATATTCCGGCGTACAGATCACGACGCCATCGGCAGCCAACAGCTGTTGACGAAACTCAGTCACTGCTGCAGGCACCTCATCCCCGGGAACAAAATGAGGCAGATCGGCTACTGAAGGATAAACAGACCAGTCCAGCCGGTCGGCTGTCAGCACAGCCAGCGTTTGAAGCAGACGATGATTACTCGAACCGGAACGAGTGCTGCCGGAAATGGCAAACACCTTTCTTTTTGTTACAGCCATATTGCTAAGATACAACGCAATTCGATGCCCTCCCCGCATCAGGCCATAACAGCTACAAGCTTCAGCACCACACCAGCGAGCTCCTGATCGTCAGCCAGCATTACTTTCAGCCCCGTCGCCTCGGGAGTACACGATACCCCTCCTGAAAAGACAACGTACGCAGGTTTACATCCAGCAGATGCGTCGCAATGTCTTTCACCGCCCATGGTCCGGCAATAGTAGGCCTGCTCCAATCTTCCTCGGAAAAGGATCGCAGCAAGTCTATCAATTTTTCATGCAACACGGGAAAAGATGAGCCTTCTGGATCATACTCAATCTAATAGATCCTTCATAAAACCTGATGTTGCAGCCAATAGCCCAGTACACATGGAAATAGCAAGCGGGAATACATTGTCCACGGTACAACATCGCCAATGGCTTCTTTTGGGGTATGGGGGGCTGTATCATCGAAAAGATGCCAAAACACGACGTCATTGAGCCCTTTTTACGTTCTGGCTGCACAATCCGGCGCTGGTCGTACTCATCGGCGTCATCATATCTGCGTTGGTCTTTGCCTGGGAGAGCGCCAAACGGGTACGACCCCGCAAAAGAGAATAATAGGTCTATACAGGCACAGCCACTTCCTTGCTAAACAACGCACCCAGCCTTATCAGCGCCTTCTCGATCCTTGGCTCCCAGTAACAGCCATAGCTGATCCGGAGATGATGCTGATAATTACCGCTGTTGGAAAATATTTCGCCAGGGGCATAAGCGATATCCTTCTCAAAGACGATGTCCTGTAACCTCACTGTATTCAGACATTCGGGCAGCTCGACCCAAATGACAATACCGCCTTTGGGTCTTGTAATCCTGGTTCCTTCCGGAAAATGCTGCTCGATAAGACTGGTCATACGCAGCAGATTCTTGTGCAGCTCCAGCCTGAACTTTCTCAGATGCCGGTCATAAGAGCCAGAGCTGATCAGCTGCTGTACCACACGCTGACTGAAATTGGAAGTAGCCCCATTATGCATCGATTTGATCCGCGCCACATCATAGGCAAAACGTCCCGCCGCACACCAGCCAATACGCAAACCAGGCACCAGGGTCTTTGTAAAAGAATTACAGTACATGACCCATCCCCCTTTGTCATAAGCCTTGATCGTGTCCGGATGACTGCCATAGAAAAACAACTCTCCATATAGATCGTCTTCTATGATCGGTATCTGCTCCTGGTTAGCAAATGTCGCAATCTGCTTCTTCTTTTCGGTATCGATAAGCGCTCCATCGGGATTATTGAAATTGGTCACCAATATACAGGCCTTGATATTCAATCGGCGACAGGCGTCTTTAAGATCCCTGATCTCAATGGCCGTCTCAGGATGCGAAGGGATCGTGGCGACTTTAAGACCAAGACATTCCAGCACCTGCATAATACCATAAAAACAGGGATCCTGCACCAACACAGTGTCACCCGGTTTTGTCACCGCCCTCAGACAACACATGATCGCCTCGGTGCAACCATTGGTGATTACCAATTCGTCGGCATGCGTCGATCCTCCCCAGAGAAAGGATCTGCGGGCAATCTCTTCCCGAAGCGCAAGATTGCCTTTCCGTTCTTCCAGCTTCAGATAGTCCCCGCTGACATCACGGGAAATCTCCTGTATAGCACGTTTGATGGAATTAAAGGGCAACAAGCGGCTATCAGGAACCGCATTTGCAAAGGATACAAAACTTCTTTTCGTACTATCCCTCCTTAACTTCTGAAGCAGTTGATCGATATGAACACTACGTTCAGACAACGATACCGGCAAAGCCTGCGGTACAGGCAAGGTCTTACCCGAATGATGACTGACATAGTAACCCGACTTCTCCTGCGAAGAGATAAGCCCTTTGTCCAGCAAGTGATTAAAGGCCTGAAGGATGGTTCCCGTACTCAGCCCGCTGTCTTTGTGAAGACTGCGGATCGAAGGCAGCTTATCCTCAGGTTTGTAAATGCCACCATCGATCATGCTGGCTATTTTATTGGCGAGGGTTATATAAGCAGGCTCTTTCATATAACAAATTTAACTGCTACAGTCTATTTTCCAAAACAAAAATCTGCTACAGTTAAATATTCAAAATGTGTTTCACTTTTGAATTTGCTTTTTTACGAATATTATGTTTGAAATGAAAGACATTATCTATATCATCGGAGCCGGCGCCATCGGTAAAGCGCTGGCTGTATTCCTTCAGTTGAAGGGAGAAGAAGTCATCCTTATCCGGGGCACCATAGACGGAGAGCCAGCTCATGAAGAAAACCTTCAGGTCTTGCTCCCGGACGGGACTAACCGATCAGCAGCCATCAGGGTCGATACGCTTAGTAACCTTAACCACCTGGACGGGACCGTCGTACTGACAAACAAGTCTTACGGTAACGCTCAGCTTGCCGAAAAGCTTATCACAAAAGCGCGCCAGCGCCCCATTATCCTGCTCCAAAACGGCCTAAGCATAGAACAGCCCTTCCTCGATGCCAACTACACCGAGATCTATCGCTGCGTTTTGTTTGCCACAAGCCAGCAGATCGATCAAACGACTATCCGGTTTAAGCCAGTGGCGCCATCAGCCATAGGTGTGATCAAAAGCGCCGGGAGTCAGCTGTCTACTATTGTAGAGCAGCTTTCTTCGACCGACTTCCCCTTCAGGCAGGAACCCGATATACAGCCGGTTATATGGAAAAAGGCAATTACTAACGCCGTCTTCAACTCTGTCTGTCCTTTGTTGAATGTCGACAATGGAATATTTCAAAGAAATGAGGCTGCTTTGACGATCGGTCATCGGGTCATAAAAGAATGTACCGCCGTCGCCAATGCACTGGACGTCAAGCTCCGCCCTGAGGACGTCGTCGCAAGTCTTTTGCTGATCAGCCGCCTGTCGGACGGCCAGCTGATATCTACCTTGCAGGACATCAACAATAAACGTCAAACCGAGATCGAAACCCTGAACTTTGAGATCGTCCGGCTGGCAGAAAACCTGGGAATGGTGCACCTTATACAGGAAACAAGGCTGCTGGGCGAGCTGACCAGATTAAAATCAGACATTAGCAGGGGGTAAATTGACCTGGCTTAGGTTCGAATCCTTTTAAGGGCTGTACTTATATGGAATTGCGAAAAGCCCATATTCAGCCCTCAGCAGCCATAAAAACAGCATGGTGCTGGTCAATTCCCTCCCACTACTGCTTTGGTGGGGCAAACAATACGTACAGATCTACAATGATTCTTATATTCCTGTCCTGGGTCAGAAACACCCCTCGCCAGCTCTTGTTCGTCCTGGTTATGACACATACGTTCTGACGCTCCTATGGGCGCATGGGATTCACCCATACATGCAGATGGCCGAAAACGAGAAGAGGTTACTTTTACGATTGCAATCCTCGCCTAACGCCAATTAAGTTAAAAACCCGATTGAAAAAATAAAGAAAAAATATTATAATTGTTAAACACTAACCAATGACAAAAACGACCATCCTGGTTTTAGCGCTTGCAGCATCATTCGGTTTTGGTTTCGCATTCAATACAATTTTAACAAAGCCAACTAAAGCACCAAAAATGAAACGAGTAACAGGCATCGGCGGTATTTTCTTCAAATGCCAGGATCCCGAGAAAGTCAAAGAATGGTACAAAACCCATCTCGGTTTTGACGTAACACAATACGGCGCAAAATTCGAATGGCGGCAGGATGATGACTCATCAAAGAAAGGGTCTACAGCATGGAGTCCTTTTCCAGAAAAGACCAAATACTTCGAACCCTCTTCGAAAGATTTTATGATCAATTACAGGGTCGAAAATATCGAAGCGCTCGTCGAAGAATTGAAAAAGGAAGGCGTGACGGTGCTGGACAAAATCGAGTCATACGAACATTTTGGCAAGTTCGTCCATATTCAGGACCCTGAAGGCAACAAGATCGAGCTGTGGGAGCCGGCCAGCTAATGCGCTGAATAGAGCATGCCTGACATTTATATTTCTCCACCCAAGAGGAATTGATCTGTCACGCCCAAGTCTTTCGAGCGATTTATATTCTTCATGAGCATTTGTAATGAAGCTGTCCCGACTATGGATCGTTTTATCAAATAATAATATCTCCATAAAGTTTGACATCTAGTTGTGTGATTTGTTCCATTGAGATAAGGTGGTTCCTTCGGCGACCTCCGTGGGACTTGCGAATTCAAGGCGGTAGCCATCGGGGTCTTTCACGCTGACCACCCACAGATTATTTCCGACAAAGGGTTCGGGCATGTAAACGCCTTTGGCCGTGAATTCGGAGTACAGAGCCAGAGCGTCCGCGCATTGGTAAGTTATCGTTACGCCAGCGCCTAAAAGGCCTTTTTGCTCTGCGTTTGGTTGCCTTGGCTGCTGGAGCATGATGGAGACGGCCTCCCGATCCAGCCAGCACCATTCGATGGTTCCCCTTGGGGTCCATTGCTTTGTGAGTTTGAATCCGAGTTCGTCGGCATAAAAGCGGAGTGATCTTGTCATGTCCATAACCATGAAAAAAGGTACCGTTAGCTGGATATTCATAGTGGGAAGGTTGAGTTACAGATATTTCAGAATTTTTAATTGAGGTCTGTTCTGCTTATAGCGAGCATAAGCCCGACACAAAAAATACAGCAAAATTTCGGCGATCAGAAAGACAAGGTAAAGAAGTGGTAAGGGCCAACGGTTTGCCGGGTCTATTTCCGTAAAAGGAGCGTAGTCATACCATGGCTGATGTGCATGACCTGTTCTGATTAAATTTACACCAAGCGCCAGCAAATGGATTAGCGGTATATGCGCTAGGTAATAGAACAAGGGTACCCGGCCGAGGAGTAGGAATACCTCCGCAATTTTTCCTTTTGCCTTTTCCGCAAATGGTATACAGAAGATGACAGGGCCGAGCGTCATCAACAAGTACAAGGCGGATGGCGGATATTTTTGCTGATCGAGCAGGTTGTATAGTATCGGTCGCCCATTTTGGATAGGTTTCCACAGATATCCGGCCGTGGCGGTGATGGCAAATGTGGCTGTCGCCAATGAGCCGATCCATAAGCATAGCTTTTTCCGTTTCGCGGATTCGAGTAAGAGAAGGGGGCCAAAAGCGAATCCGATCATCATAACGCCGATCCAGGGTATCAGCACATATAAGATTGAAATGCCTGCATGACCTTCGTGGCCGGTTGGATAGAGGAATGCCCAAAACCAATCGAAGGATGGCTGCCAGCTGGCTGGCAATAGGGACGGTACGGATTTGAATACCTGCTGAAACAAAATGAGGATAACGCCTGCCGCTGCGTTTATTGTTGGCGGAAAACGGACACAAAAAGACAACAGGATCATGCACCATCCTAGCATCCAGATGACACCTGCCAGTATGAAATCACTGTAGTGGAAATTAAAGGTCCAGAAAAACCGTAGCACGGTCAGTTCAAGAACTACGAGCAACAGACCTCTGGTTAATAGATAGGCCGGGAGCTTCTGGCTGTTTTTCTGGCCATACAGGAAGGCGGAAACGCCCGCGAAGAAGACGAAGGTCGGGACGCAAAAATGAGTGACCCACCTGGTAAAAAAGTAGGGGGCGGTCGATCTGCCGGCCGGGATGCCTGAATATACCCGCACGTGATCGATGGCCATTAGGACCATCACACACCCCCGAAGGAGATCCACCGACGATATGCGTTCGCGGCTGCTGCCCAGCCGGGTGTCGATATGGAGGTGGGTAGTTCCCATCTGGTTTCGTATTTTTATTAGATTAAGGTAGGGCTTTGCGCTTTTTTTGATGAAGAATTGTGACACCTGGAAGCTTTTTCTACGCAAATAGCCTATTTGCATCGTTATGCAGCAAAGCAGTGGTGCATCTTCAATATCCTGCCTTTCTTTGATATCTTTATTCCATAGCTTTGGACCATGATGGTCAACGATAAGCCCATACGGAAGGCCTTTCGGGGGAAACGATATCCATTTCACCTCCTATTTTGGGTAATGTATGCCGTTTTTATGGTGTTGTTCACTCAGGATTATATTGAAAAAAAAGGGCTTGTCTTCGCACTGATGCCATTAAGCATTTATATGCTGCTCATGGGTGTGCTGGTTTATGGCCATACCGCTGTGCTGATCCCAAAGTTTTTCGAAAAGAAGGCATATGTAATGTATGCTGGCGGATTGATCTTGCTGATAGCTGCGTATACCTTTTTGGAGAGTGTGAACCAGGCGTTTTGGAGCGGCATCGTTTATCCTGAATATGGCGGTTCCGTTTCGTCCTATATGGTTTGGAACGGATTTTATGCTTTTTGCTTTGTATTGAATTCGACATTGCTTTATTTTACGCAGCAATGGGCTGAGCAAAGACAACAGGTCGACAACATTCAAATTGCCCAATTGGAGACGGAATTGAAATATTTGCGGGCGCAGATAAATCCGCACTTTCTTTTCAATGGGTTGAATACCATCTATGGAACGATCGATAACGAAAACAGAAAGGCCAGGGATATGGTGGTGCAGTTCTCCGATCTCCTTCGGTACAATTTGTATGAAGCGAACAGCGATACGATCGAGATCGGCAAGGAAATAGTCTATCTCGAAAATTATGTGGCTCTGCAGCAGGCGCGGAGCAACGAGGGTTTTGTGATCCGTTTGACGATCGAGGTCGCTGATAGATCCACGATGATCGCACCCCTGCTGTTCGTACCCTTTATGGAGAATGCATTCAAATATGCTGCAAGAGATTCAGTGGACAATCGGATTGACATCTCGCTGAGGCAAACGGGCAGACAAATTACCTTTGAATGTCAAAATGCCTATAAGGATCACCCGCGGAAAAGCGGTATCGGCCTTACCAATGTTACAAGACGGCTGGACCTGCTGTATAAAGGCAGATACACGCTGACTATACATTCGGAAGAAGGAAAATATCTGGTAATACTGATCATTAATTTATGAAAAATATCCGTTGTGCGATTGTGGACGACGAGCCTGTTGCGCGCAAGATTATACAGGAATTCGTGGAGAAGACTGCTATGCTGGTATTCGTCGAGGCGTTTGAGAATGCCGGGAAGGCGTCGGTTTATCTGGAACGGAACGATATCGACTTGCTGTTCGTGGATATAGAAATGCCGGATGTGAACGGTCTTGCATTTGTAAGATCGTTGACCAGAAAACCCATGGTCATTCTTACGACTGCATTTCCCGAGTACGCTCTTGACGGTTACGCTTTGGATATTATTGATTATCTATTAAAGCCTATCGCGTATAGCAGGTTTTCCGCCGCGGTGGAAAAGGCAAAAGAATATCATCATCTAAAAAGTTTGGAGGATACACATGGTGTAGCGGACTATATCTTTGTTCGCTGGGAAAAGCGGATCGAGAAATTACAGCTGAAAGATATACGGTATGTCGAAAGCGCCGGCAATTACGTACATATTCATTTGGATGACCGAATGTTGATCGCTTATTTGACATTGACAGGATTAGAGGATCAGCTTCCTTCCGTGGATTTTGTCCGGACGCATCAGTCTTTCCTCGTGAATTTTTCAAGCATCACGGCCATCGAGGGAAATTTGGTCATGCTTGGTGATAAGACCATACCGGTCAGCCGTGCCTATAGGGATGAACTGATGGCAATCGTGGAGAAGCGGCTTTTGAAGCGGTAATGTGGGTGGGCGCGAAGCGCTCGAAAGGATGTTGTTGGGGAGTGATGGCGGTAACGTTTCTCGACGACAGCGTGATTTTTGTTGAACGGTCATTCATATAGGCGAACGAGTTGGCCACGCCGTCGGGAAATAAAAAATGCCAAGCCTTTGGGTTGGGCACTCTTGTGCTTGTGTTTGCGGGGGGACGACTCTCCAAGTGTCGAACCCAAACCAAGGAATTTCTCTCCTTAGAGGGATTACCGGAAGGCATTGAAGGTAATCCCTAAAGGGGAGCCCAGACCAAAGGCTTTCTTTTGACCGCAAAATTCGAACTCATTTATAAAGGTCGCCCTCGAACGTGAAAAACCGAAAAAGTCAATAATGAAATTAAAAAGCATTTTGCCAGGTCTTGGCTTCGTGGTTTTCTTCTTTATAGTGGTGAACTTAATACCGAAATCCGGGAAGATTTATTACGAGTTTCAGAATTATAAGAAGACGATAGATTCTCCTATTAATGGGGTAGTCAGGAGGCTTGTAGAAGGAAAGAGTTTTTTTGGAGCTCAATTCGGGTTAGATTCAAACAATTATTACGGGTTTACATTCCATGTGGAAAGAACGCCGAAACAATGGTCAGAAGACTATCCTCATGATTTTATTATTGTAGGGGACTCTATTTCAAAGAAAGCAAACAACGATACATTTCAGGTTTTCAGAAAGGCAAGCATGTGGATGTACATTTTGCCAAGAGAGTAAATTCATTATTCGACAAAATAAGATTTAACTACGCAAAATCAAGTATGTTGCTTTGCAATCTGTCGATGACCTGATGGGCGTGCGGGAAGCAGCGTCTGACAATCATCTTTATGCCCGCAGCCATATCCAGGGTCACTTCCTGAACGGCCTTTCTTAGTCGGCCTGGCAGACGTTTCAGTACCTCAATGACCTGCTCTGCCTGCGTTCCTTTGATCATTGCTACAATGGCGCCTTTTCGACCTCTGGCCGCCTTGTTGGTAATGATAGTATACAGCTCGTCTTTAGACAGCGCCGTCTCGTCAATGCTCAGGTTGTAAGCTTCCCCAAAAGTCGCCCACCAGGTTTAGAGAAAAATCTCTAACTTAAATGGCGCAATTATGAAAAAAGTACGATTTACGGAGACACAGATCATCTCCATTCTTAAGCAGCAAGAAGCCGGTATATCCATCAAG
>JAATGQ010000246.1 GCA_015654595.1 Chitinophagales bacterium
AAGGCTATTGCGGAGATCGACAGCATTATCAAGGCCGATCCGGTTACTGACAGAAGATATACGGTAGAAGGTTTGAACTTTATCACAAATGCGAATGCCTCTCCCTATGGTGCAGGTTTCGTCCGGATGAAGAACCTTGACGATCGGGGACCTGTAAAAGACATCAGCACGATTACCGGGCTTATGACAATGAAAGTTGCCCAGCAGGTAAAAGATGCCCATGCCTTCTTCTTTACCTTCCCTACTATTCAGGGTTTTGGTAACGTAGCCGGTTTCGAATTTGCGTTGCAGGACCAGACCAACGGATCGATGGACCGCCTGAACGCTATGACAGGCCAGTTCATCGGAGCCCTGATGAAACGCAAGGAGATAGCTTACGCCTTTACGACCTTTGCATCCGGTAATCCGCAGTATATGATCGATGTCGACAACAACAAGGCTAAACAGCTGGGTGTGTCGGTATCTGACCTGATGCAGACGATGCAGATCTACTACGGTAGTAGCTTTGTCAGCGATTTCAACCGCTTTGGTAAATACTACCGCGTAATGGCGCAGGCCGATATTCCTTACCGGACCAACGAAGCTTCTCTCACAGGCATCTATGTCAAGAACAACCAGAACCAGATGGTTCCGGTCAATCAGCTGGTCACCCTGAGAAAGGTATATGGTCCGGAAACAGTGAGCCATAACAACCTTTATAATTCCGCGACGATCAACGGGGTGCCAAAACCAGGATACAGCACGGGTGATGCGATCAGGGCTATCGAAGAGACGGCTGCAGAAGTATTGCCAAAGGGATGGGGTTATGAATATACGGGTATTACCCGCGAAGAAAAGGCCGCAGGGTCTCAGATCATCTTCATCTTTATCCTGAGCCTGGTGTTCATCTACTTCTTATTGGCTGCCCAGTATGAAAGCTATATCCTGCCGTTTGCTATCGTGTTATCGATCCCAGCGGGTGTATTCGGGGTATTTGCCTTCCTGCAGATCTTTGGCATCGACAACAATATCTATGTTCAGGTGAGCCTGATCATGCTGGTAGGTCTGCTGGCCAAGAACGCCATCCTGATCGTCGAATATGCGGTACAAAGAAGACATGCAGGTATGGAACTCTGGGATTCAGCTATGGAAGCGGCAAGACTTCGTCTTCGTCCGATCCTGATGACCTCCTTTGCCTTTATCGTAGGCCTTCTGCCACTGATGCGCGCAAAAGGCGCCGCAGCGCTTGGTAACCGTAGTATCGGTACCGGTGCGGTCGGCGGGATGCTGACAGGAGTACTGCTCGGTGTGTTTATCGTACCGGTGCTGTTTATCATCTTCCAGCATCTGCAAGAAAAGGCTTTTGGTAAAAAGTATGTAAAATCACCTTCTTTGGCTGAATAACCAGCGGAGATTTGCAACAGGTAAAATAATTAGAACATGACATCATCAATTTTAAAAATAAGCGCCTTTGTCTTGTTGTTTGCGGGAGCAGCGGCCTGTAAGGTATCGAAAGATACGGTAACGCCTCAGACGGATGTTCCTGCGCAGTTCCGCAACGTCCAGACAACCGACACTTCCAGCATCGCCAATGTGCCCTGGAAAACCTTCTTTACCGATACGACGCTTCAGCGTCTGATCGACAGCGCCATCGCCCATAACTATGACATGCAGGTCGCGCTTAAGAATATCCAGTCTGCACAGCTGGTATTGGGACAATCGAAGCTGGGATACTGGCCCGATGTGAACTTCAACGCTTCGGCTCAGTTGAACAGACCTTCGGACAACAGCTTGAACGGCATTACAGCCAATGACTTCCTGGGCAGCAAGACAATCGACGACTACAATGTAAATGTCGGTCTGTCCTGGGAATTGCCGATCTGGAACAAGATAGGCGAACAACAGTCAAAAGCTCGCGGACAATACCTGCAAAGTATAGAAGCCCGCAAAGCACTGCAGACAAATATCGTCGAAGGCGTTGCCGATGGCTATTATAATCTGCTGATGCTGGATGAGCAGCTCGCGATCGCCAAAAGAAATGTAGCGCTCAACGACAGCACACTCACCATTATCCGGCTGCAGTATACGGCAGGCGACGTAACAGCCCTGGCTATCCAGCAGGCTGAAGCGCAAAGGCTGGCAGCTGCAGAGCTGATCCCTCAATATGAGCAAAGCATCCTGTTGCAGGAAAATGCACTGAGCATCCTGACGGGGGCAATGCCTTCTTCGATCATCCGCAGCAATACGCTGGGAACGATCGAGGTACGGAACAATCTCTCTGCCGGCGTGCCGGCAGCGGTGGTCAGCCGCCGCCCGGATGTGCGCAGCAGCGAACTGGCACTGGTTATCGCCAATGCCAATGTCGGTATCACCAAGGCCAACCTCTACCCTTCGCTGGTCATCACCGCGCAGGGAGGTCTCAACTCCTTTAAAGCCAGCAATTGGTTTAATATACCCGGATCCCTTTTCGGTATCGTAGGCGGCGGACTGACCCAGCCTTTGTTCCAAAGGAAGCAGCTCAAAACGCAATACGAACTGGCAAAGGTCGACCGGGAAAAGACTGTTCTCGAATTCCGTCAGTCTGTACTGACAGCTGTCGGAGAAGTATCGGACGCATTGAGTAAGATACAGAAGCTGAAAGAACAACAAGTCGTAGCCGCTAACCGCGTCAGCACCTTGCAGCAGGCCATTGTCAATGCCAACAGCCTGTTCCGCAACGGTATGGCAACTTATCTGGAAGTAATTACCGCACAGAGCAATGTTTTACAAAGCGAACTGGAATTAGCGTCAATCAAGAAAGGGCAATTGAGTGCGGAAGTGGAATTGTACAGAAGCCTCGGAGGAGGATGGAATTAGTCAACGACAGGATTTGTGATCAACAAAGAGCCGGGCAATTGCCCGGCTCTTTGACTTTATAAGAATTTACCTGTATAGCTTTCTTTGACCTTCTTAAGCCCTGAAGGAACGCCTGCATACACCAGCGTGCCGCCGCCATCGCCGGCTTCGGGTCCAAGATCGATCACCCAGTCCGCACTGCGGATCACATCGGTATTGTGCTCGACGACCAGGATGGAATGTCCCTGTTCGATCAGCGCGTTAAAAGAAGCCAGCAGCTTGCGGATATCGTGAAAGTGCAAACCTGTCGTCGGTTCGTCGAAAATAAAGAGGATATGCCCCTGCGCACGGCCTTTCCCAAGGAAGGAGGCCAGTTTGACACGCTGCGCTTCCCCGCCGGAGAGGGTATCGGATGATTGTCCCAGCTTTACATAACCCAGGCCGACATCGCTGAGCGGTTTTATCTTTTGCAGAATATCCTTCTCATCCTTAAAGAAATCCAGCGCTTCGTCGACGCTCATTTCCAGGACCTGGTAGATATTCTTCTCGCGATAGTGTACTTCGAGGACCTCGTCTTTAAACCGGCGTCCTCCGCAGACTTCGCACGTCAGATGGACGTCGGCCAGGAATTGCATTTCTACAACCTGTTCGCCTTCTCCTTTACAGGTATCACAGCGGCCGCCGTCGACATTGAAGGAAAAATGCTTGGGCTGAAAGCCGCGCATCTTGCTCAATGGCTGACGAGCATACAGATCACGGATCTCGTCATAGGCTTTGATATAGGTAACCGGATTGCTGCGGGAGGATTTCCCGATCGGATTCTGGTCGACCATCTCTATCTGGGACAGCAGATCAATATCCCCTTTTATCGCTTTGTGCAACCCTACCTTATCACCCGGTTCGCCTTTTATCTTCATCAATGCAGGGTAAAGGATCTGTTTGATCAGCGTTGTTTTACCGCTGCCGCTTACGCCCGACACAGCACAAAGTACGCCCAGCGGGACTTCTACCGTCAGATCTTTCAGGTTATTCTGGCGGGCGCCCTCGATGACCAGCGACTGCTTCCATTTACGCGTAACCGCCGGAGGTGCAATGGTGAGATCTCCCTTCAGATATTTTCCGGTCAGGCTGTCCTTGTCTTTTATCAACGCCTCGTAGTCCCCGGCAGCGACGACTTCGCCGCCCAGGTGGCTGGCCAGCGGCCCCATATCGATGATATAGTCGGCTTCCCGCATCATCATCTCGTCGTGTTCGACGACCACCACGGTATTGCCAAGGTCGCGCAATTCCTTTAACACCCGGATCAGCTTCTGCGTATCGCGGGAGTGAAGCCCGATAGAGGGCTCGTCAAGGATATATAAGGAATTGGTCAGGTTACTGCCAAGGCTGCGGGTCAGCTGGATACGCTGACTTTCACCTCCGCTAAGGGTATTGGCCAGACGGGCCAGCGTCAGATAACCTAAACCTACGTCCAGCAGCGTAGCCAGCCGGTGACGGATCTCGATCAGGATGCGCTTTGCAATAGCCTGTTCGTGTTCTGTCAGCTGTAGTTCATTAAACCATTGCGCCAGGTCTTTGACCGGAATTTCGCAAAGCTCGCCGATGTGTTTGCCGCCTACTTTTACATAGAGCGCTTCTTTACGCAGACGGTAACCTTTACATTCCGGACATTCGGTGCGGCCGCGGTATCTCGAAAGGAGAACGCGGTATTGCACTTTATAGAGATTGCGTTCGACTTCAGCAAAGAAGTCGTTGATCCCCTGAACATGCTCATTGCCTTCCCAAAGAGTCTTGTACTGCTGTTTGGTCAGGTCAAGGATGGGCTTATGGATAGGAAAGTCAAAGCGTTTTGCAGCCCTTACAAACTGATCCTTCCAGGCGCTAAGCTTGTCCCCCTTCCAGGGAGCAACGGCGCCCTCATATACGCTAAGTCTTTTATCCGGTATAACGAGGTCGGCGTCGATGCCCAATACCTGGCTGAACCCTTCGCAAACAGGACAGGCGCCAAAAGGGTTATTGAACGAAAAAAGATTGGGCACCGGCTCTTCGAAAACGATACCATCCAGCTCAAAACGATTGGAGAAAGACAGCCTCTGAGCGCCGTTGACCTCCAGCTGCATTTCCCCTTCTCCTTCATAAAAGGCGGTTCCTACGGAATCCGCAATCCGGTGTTTGTCGTCCTCATCAAAGTCCTTGACGACAAGCCGATCGACCAGGATATAAACGCCGGGGGTCGCAATAGCCGCCCCACGGGAATCAGCCCCCACACTTTCAACTGCAGTGTCTGCAGCTGCGCCCTCTTTTGCGGTCTTGGCCTTTCCTTTTGCAGGAGCCTTGGCCTTTGCCGATGCTTTTGCCTTTACGGCAGCCCCATCCGGAGAGGGGAGCTTTGCGGCCAGCGCCTTATCATCCATTTCAAGCAGCTCTTCGATCCGGAGGGTTTCCCCGACACCGGCCTCTGACGCTATATAAAGTCTTGAAAACCCTTTTTGAACGAGGATATTCAACTCTTCGCGGGAGTCCCGGTTGCGATGCTGTTTGAACGGCGTAAGCAGCAACACCCTGTCGCCGGCGGCCAGATTGGAAATGGCTTCGACGACATCAGAAACATCGTCTTTTTTGACCACCCGTCCCGAGATGGGCGAATAGGTCTTTCCTGTACGGGCAAACAGGAGCCGCAGATAATCATAGACTTCTGTCATGCTCCCCACCGTGGAACGGGGAGTGCGCGTAATTACTTTCTGCTCAATGGCAATCGCCGGGCAGAGCCCTTTTATATAATCGACGTCTGGTTTGTCCATCCGCGCCATAAACTGGCGGGCGTAGGCGCTTAGACTTTCCGCATAACGACGCTGTCCCTCTGCAAAAAGCGTGTCGATGGTCAATGAGGATTTTCCCGACCCGGATACGCCGGTGACTACCACCAGTTTGTTACGGGGAATGGAAACATCAATATTTTTCAGGTTATGCACCCTTGCTCCTTTAATATATATGGAGTCGGCCTTATCTTTGGCGGACGACACAGGTGCAGCTGACAATTTTGTAGGCATATAGTATAATAACAAACCTACATTAAATTGTTCACTTCAATTAAAGAGGGATAGCAGGATATCGATTTTAACCAGCAAACGGGGGCTAAAAGACAAACTAGGTGATTCCTTTATCGGAAACTGGTAAGTTTGGAGAATTAAAGAACAAAAAATTTCCCAAAATGCTGTTATTTCCAAAAAATGTATATCTTTAAACTGAAATCGAGCAAGTTTATTTTGTGCACATGGAAAGAGATTTTGTGAATAACGTGTTTTAACAGTATTTAAACAACAGCGACAAAAAACAGCCTATAGACAAATACTTCTACACAGAAAAACCGAACCATCTTTAAAATCCAAAATATATCCTATCACCTTTAAAACCCGTAGAAGTTTATGACATTGCTACGCAAAAAAACTGACCACGAGCTTATTCACCAATTCCGCGACGGAGATTTACACGCGTTAGAAGCGTTGATCGTTCGTCACAAAGACAAGCTGTACACCTCCATTCTTTTCCTGGTTAAAGACAAATATCTGGCTGAAGATATTTTCCAGGATGTCCTGATCAAAATCATCGACACTATTCGCGGCGGCCGCTACACAGAAGAAGGCAAATTCCTTCCCTGGGCGATGCGTATTGCCCACAACCTCTGTGTCGACCATTTCCGTAAGGTAAAGCGTACTCCTGCCATCAAGACAAGCGATGACCGGGATATCTTCGAAGTGATCCACTTCACGGAAGAAGGCGCCGACACCAAGATGATGAAGCGTCAAAGCCACGACAGAGTAAGGCAAATGCTGGATCTGTTGCCGGAAGATCAGCGCGAAGTGATCATTCTTCGTCACTATGCAGATCTTTCCTTCAAGGAGATCGCTGCCCTGACGAATTGCAGTATCAACACCGCACTTGGACGTATGCGCTATGGCTTGATCAACCTGCGTAAAATGATGACTGAAAAAAAGATCGCCTTGTAATGAATTTTACTAACAAGGATTAAAGATGGTAGTCCACTCGCAGGTACGAAAAATACGATGGACGATTTTAATAATCTTTAACTAACTTTTGGTACGGGGAACGGATAGAACCGTCTAACTTCAGTGTGTGAAAAGATCCATTAAAACATTATTAAAGGTTCCTGCTCATCATGAGCGGGAACTTTTTTTTGTATTAACTTCGCCCCGCTTACTAATGATACTCCGATAAACTTATAGTCATTCTGGCCCCCCATCTGGTGTTAAGAACTTGCCCTTAAGTTGACCGGAAGGCCGGGACAGAATGACGCCTAATTGTCAGATCAAACAAAACAGAAATGCCACTCGAATGAGTGGCATTTCTGTTTATAGATAAGCTCCCGCCTTATTGCTTCTTATACGCGTCCAGCCCGCATTTGAGCCAGTCGGCGTATTGCTGCGCATTGGGTGTATACGCTACCGGATGCGTCAGCAGCTTCTCGTCAGGGTTAATGATCACATAGTACGGCTGCGACGCCACCTTGAAATTCTCCGACTGCAGCGTTGCATATTTATCTCCAACAGTTCGGATCTCTTTTTTACTACCATCGCTGCCCGTAAAAATAAATTGTTCGTCATCTGCCAGTTTCTTCCGATCGTCAACATAGAGAGAAACCAGGATATAATCTTTTTTGATCAGGTCTTTAACCGCGCGCTCCGGCCACACATTCTCTTCCATCTTCCGGCAATTGACGCATGCCCATCCTGTAAAGTCGATCAACAAAGGTTTGTGCTGCGCCTTCGCCAATGCAAGCGCCTTCTCGTAGTCGTTGATCATATCGGGCTCGACCTCTTTTACATGGTCCTTATATAAGCTGTATGACAGCGGGGGCGGGAATCCGCTGACAAGAGCCCGATTAGCACTATGTCCATTGGTCAGACCGGGAGCGAGATAGATCACAAACGCCAGGAACAACAAGCCAAAGCCAATGCGCCCCTTACTCGGTTTAACCGGCCCTGAATCATGACCGAATTTGATGATGCCAAACAGATAAGCAGACAAGGCCAACCCTATCAATATCCAGATACCAAAGAAAGTTTCCCGCTTTAATAATCCCCAGTGGGTAACAAGATCAGCATTGGAAAGATATTTAAGCGCCAATGCCAGCTCCACAAAGCCAAAGACTTTTTTAACGGTATCCATCCAGCTGCCCGAGCGGGGTAAAGACTGGAGCCAGCTCGGGAAAAGCGCAAACAACGCAAACGGCAAACCCAGCGCCAGCCCAAAACCCGCCATGGCGACCGTCAGCGGAACCGCTCCGCCGCTGGACAACGCTCCCACCAGGAAGGTCCCGAGAATGGGGCCTGTACAGGAGAACGAAACGATGGCCAGCGTCAAAGCCATAAAGAAGATACCGCCGATACTGCCCATATTCGCCTTGGAATCAACGGAATTGGAGAGACTGCCCGGAAGGGTGATCTCATATAAACCAAAGAAAGAAAGCGCAAAAGCTACAAACACGACGGCAAAGAAGATATTGAGCCCGACGCTTGTCGAGATCGTGTTGAGAACATTGGCGTTGTTGCTGCCCTTTATAAAGTAGAACGGGACGCTGATCAATGTATAGATCAAAAAGATAAAGAACCCATAAAGAAAGGCGTTGGCAATTCCTTTTTTTCGGGAAGCAGCCCGCTTGGTGAAAAAAGAAACGGTCAGCGGGATCATCGGGAAGGTACAAGGCATGATCAGACCAACCAGACCGCCAAGTATCCCGAGGAAGAAGATGCTGATCAGGCTCTTGGCCCCTTCTGCACCGGTGCCTCCGCAATCGTTCACAGGATGAGCCAGGTCGATCGTCGTCTTTTTCAGGCTGCTGGCGCCAGCTGTCGATTCACTGAGGGTAGCAGACTTTGCCGTAAAAGACCCATCGGCATTATGCGCAAACCGGAACGGAACCTCAATGGGGCCTGCAAAAGAAGAATCCTTTGTATTTGTCGCCATAAAGGTGATCTTCCCTTTAAGGTCCCCGGACATACCTTCCTTGGACTGCAGATTTACGAGCCATTTAACGGACCCGGTGAAGACCCGGGCAAGAGCATTATTAAATGTAGGGTCTTTTACCGTCTTCAGATCGCCTTTCTCCTCGATATCGATGATAGCCGCCGCCGCACCGCTGTCCAGCGTAATCCGGGAATTACCCAGCGTATCGGGCATTGTAGTGGAGTACAATTCGTAGCCGGGCTTTATATGCGCGGTCACGATCAGGGTGTTCTTCCCATCGGGTCCGCGGTCAGAACTGAATTCCCAACCGACAGGGCTTTGTGCGCTATCGGTCTGGGCGACAGCACTTTGCTGGATCAACGAGAAAAGGAGCGTCGCTGCAAGAAGCAGGACGGGCGGACTCAGCAGCCGGAAAAAAGCAAACCGGCGATTCTCACCGGAAAAAAGGGGGTAGTGTTGGGAGTTTCTGTTCATGACTGGAAAAGCGATAAGTGGCAGGGCCTTAAATGAAAACGAGTTCTTCATACAAAGAACCCGTTTTTTATATTTTTCTTACGTCGGATAGCTGACGGATCAGCCTTTTAACATTATCCGCCGATGGCAACCTTGAAATCGACATCAGTAGGAGGCAGACATTCATGATCATTACAAACCATGAACTCAACTTTACCCGCGATATTTGTCTTGGCATTGCTTTTCAGCTTGACGACCTGTACAAACTCAACGGTATTCTCGTAGTAATGAACATCGCTGTTGAAGGCGGCTTCGTGAACCGTCTTCATTTTACCTACTTCTTTCGTCTCCCCATCAAGCGTGATCAACGGGCTCTTGGTATAGGTAAAAGAGGTTGGAACAGGACCTTCGCCGGCTTTCTGGGAATACATATGCCAGCCGCCGCCAATAGAGGCAACCATATGAACCTCGTATGTCTTGTCGCCGATCTTTTTGGCAGAATAGTTCCAATGGACCTGGGTAGCGCTGCCGGACTGTGCCATGATCGCTCCGCCCGAAAGGGCAAGAACCATCAGAAATGCTAATTTTTTCATATTCCTTTATTAACTATATTGGTAAAGATCTGATTTCAAATGTTACAGAAAACTAAAAATTGGCCAAAGCCTCTTTTTTGCTTGCAGAAACCAGTTTTAGCTGGAAGAGTGCTTTTATAATACTTTTCCCATCGACATTCCCCAGCGCCTCGCTGCAGGCGCGCTCAGGATGCGGCATCATGCCAAAGACATTGCGGTTCTCGTTGCAGATCCCGGCAATATTGCGTAGAGAGCCGTTGGGATTGGCATCCGAAACGATCTTTCCATTCTCGTCAGAATAGCGATAAATGACCTGGTTATTCTTTTCCAGCTGATCCAGCGTCTTTTCGTCCGCATAGAAACGGCCTTCACCGTGCGCGATCGGAATTTTCAGCGCCTGGCCATTGTCCCCTTCCCCGCGAAGGAAAACATTTTTAGAGATAAACTGCTGATTGGCATTACGCAGCAGCGCACCGGGCAGCAGATGGGATTCGCAAAGCACCTGGAAGCCATTGCACACGCCCAGCACCTTCCCGCCATCGGCTGCAAACTTTGTTACGCTTTGCATGATGGGACTGAAGCGGGCAATTGCGCCGCAACGAAGGTAATCGCCATAGGAAAATCCCCCGGGAAGAACGATGCAATCCTCTTTGCTGAATGCACTCAGGTCGGTATCCTTGTGCCAGAGCATGATAACTTCCTGCCCCAGGTCTTCCTGCAAAGCGCCCTGCATATCACGATCACAGTTGGAACCGGGGAAAACAACTACGCCAAATTTCATAGACGACTAAATTTTTAAGGGGCAAAGTTACGAATTTTTGTAGTCGTCCCCGACTAGTATTGCCAGCAGTTGCAAATATTGCTGTTAAAAAAGGAAGTAATTCATTGACAGGATATAAATGATTATGAGCCAATGTAATACATTGGGCCAGAGGGATCTCGAAGGATAATAGTACGCGCAGGCGTGAAAAGAAGCAAAGGGGACCGCCATAATTATCCAGTTCTCATAGGAGTTGACACGGTTGATCAGGATAATGACGACGGCAACCAACAAATACAGCAACAACAGACTCCAGCTCTTCCGGACCTGTATCAGGAATTTGCTGAGATTGGTCTGTACATAATAGCCTCCGATGACAAAAGGCAGCAAAACCCAGGCAAAACCAAGCGAGATCCAGATAGAGCCTGGGATGGCCGGAACGGTAAAAACGATATGCGGTATGATATCGGCCAGCTTCCAGTGACCGGAGAGGTATAGAAAGAGGAACAGAAAGTAATAAGGGAACGTAAAGCCCAGCAGTCCGACAAACCATTCCCGGATACGGAAGGGACGCATCGTCAGTAAAGCGGCCAGCACCAGCAGCAAAAAGCTCATCGCCGGGATATACAACAATGAAACAATACCCGTCCAGATACCAATATTGAAGATCGCCGTACCCGGGCGCGGGCTATTGTAAAGTTCCATCATCCGATGCCAGACCCATATCATGATCATGTTGATCAGCAGAGGCGCCGAAAAATGCCCCCAGTCCGGCAACAACGAGGTGATCATAATATAACACAAACCCGGCAGGAAGTTGGACTTGGGCAGGATCTTATGATGATTGGAAATACTGTTTAAGAGGATCGCCTGCCCCACAAGCAGCGTAAAGGTCAGTCCGGAATAAAAGACGGGCGTGGCATGAAAGACGGAATCCAGTCCATGGAGGATAAGCCTGTAAAGGTAATTATCTTCCGGGTGAAGGGAGGGCGCTACGGGATGCAGGAACAAGGGCAGCTTCAACACCATCGCATAGAACAACAGCAGCAGAGCGTTTACCGGGTTTTTCTGTCTGAAAATGCCAATCACCAGTTAGAAATCTATTGTTTAAAAGTTAGCTTTTGCAAAGCAAAGATAATTCCTATTAAAACAAGGAATAATAGTTTCACTACTGCTGATCTGTTTTCCATGGCGGGGCATAAAATCGTAGCCGCGATCCAGGTTTCTGAGCGTCGGGTAGCGGGTGACATGCCCTTCCGGAGAAATGCTCTGGTCATTAAGCAGTAAATTCCGGCGCTCATACTGGTTGAAAAGGAAATGCAGCTCTCCGCCTGTATTAACCAGCTGATGGGAGATCAGCAAGTCGTTGTCGTCGTCGTACTGAGTTTTAGGGATAACGCTATTCCACTGAATGTTGCTTTCCCGATCAAAGGAAAGGACCATGATATCTTCTGCGTGGAAGCGGGTGGCATTGCCATAGGGCCCATATCTGTTCCAGGGAGAATAGGGATTATAATAACCATAGCCATAAGGATAACCATAGCCATAGGGGCTTCCATAATAATCCCAACGGTTATAAGGATTGCCGCGGTTGGTCGTGTATTCCGCCTCGCAAACCATCAGGTATCCCCCATCCCGTTTGGTGATTATGTTTTTGATATAATAGTCGTTGAACGCGGACTTCAGATTAGCGTCGGAGCTTTTGGCCGAAGCGCGCAGCTCGTCGCTGAATGGGGTTTCTTTCTCGGCTATCTTACTGTCGGTCGCCTTATCCCAGATAGCGGCATAAAGCCCTTCGACATTGCCGCGCCGCTGTTTGAAATAAAATCCGGAAAGGATATACCGCTTGTTGTTATTGTCGACCTTCATCTTGATCTCATCGAGGATCCGCTCCCCGATACCAAGATCCTTTACCGAAAAAGAATCGGCTGACGGCGCCTTGGAGACGACCTGGACATGCATCACATAGTCGTTGCCCCCGCTGCGCTCATACTTGGCGAACTCCAGCTGCCCCTCGTTGTCAAGATAGAAATCGGTAAACAGCTCATTCTTGTCTTCCATCGCCAGATAAAGCCGATGCCGGTCGATAGATTCCATGTTGGAATTGAAAAGCAGGGTGGTGAACAGGAAATTATGGGAATTTTTGCTATTGATCTTAAAGACCATGATCCGCTGCTTGTCTTCGCTGGCGACGACCGTATAGATCTTATTGCTGTTGGCAAACCCTATCTGGGTCGTATCGAGCTCGATGGGCTGGCCGATCACCTGGGCATTGCCATCCAGCTTAACAGCAGCGCTGTGGACGATGCTTTTTTTCTGATATTCATAAATCAGCCAGCAGTGGTCGGAGTAAGCAACAAAATCGACGTTGATGGTGCGATCGGGCATAAAGGAAAGCGGCACTCTTTGCAACAGCTTCATATCGTTGTCGTAAATACTGACCGCGTTATTGGAGTTGTTACTCTTGAAAACCAATATGTTACCGTTGATCTTTCCGATGATCTCAAAAGCCGTACGCCGGCCGTCTTCCGTTCAGGATCAGAATACACGATTTGCTGAACCTGCGCTTTTGCCAGGGCGGATGTCAGTAGGTACAGGGCAAGCAGCAGGGATGACAGGGTTCTGTTCATATTTTCTCCTACAAATGTTAATTAAGATCCTAAGATAATCAAAAGTTTCGGTGAGGCTCCGCAGCCGCTCGTTAAAGTTCGGTTAGTGCAAAAAGGACGCCGGAAGGGGTATGAAATCGGATTAAAATTGGCCTTTTAGATTAAAAAAGGGTTGACATTTCATTTATTTTAGTGATACCTTTGCCTGCATTGCCCTTTGACAACGAACAAGGGCGGACAGGTAGTTCGCCCGGCCGAAGGCAGAATCTAAACAGTTCAGTCAGTTTGTGAGCAAACAGATCAACAAAGTAAGTCTAGCAAATCTCGTCATAGCATTAGGAATCATTTACGGCGACATCGGAACTTCCCCCCTTTACGTTCTAAATGCTATCATCCACGGAAGAGTAATTCAGGAAGACTTGATATTGGGCTCCTTGTCCTGTATCATCTGGACTCTGACGTTACAAACCACGGTCAAGTACGTATGGCTAACATTGAAAGCCGACAACAACGGGGAAGGCGGCATTTTCTCCTTGTATGCACTGGTCAGGCGGCAGAAACGCTGGCTTGTCGTTCCGGCAATGATCGGCGGTGCAGCGCTGCTGGCCGATGGGATGATAACCCCACCGATCTCGGTCACTTCAGCTATTGAAGGCTTGCGGCAGATGCCGGCCATGCGGTATATCGACCAGACTACGATCGTCTATATCGTATTGGGGATCCTGGTCGTCCTTTTCTTCCTGCAGCAGTTCGGGACCGAAAGTATCGGGAAGCTATTCGGCCCGATAATGTTCATCTGGTTTTCGATGCTTGCGTTACTGGGCTCCAGTCATCTGCTGGACGATCTGGGTATCTTTAAGGCCCTCAGTCCGCACTATGCTATCCACCTGCTGACCACCTATCCCAAGGGATTCTGGATACTAGGAGCAGTCTTCCTTTGTACGACAGGGGCGGAAGCCCTATACTCGGATCTCGGCCACTGCGGCCGGGGTAATATCCGCATCTCCTGGATATTTGTAAAGACCTGCCTGATCCTGAACTATCTTGGTCAGGGCGCCTGGCTGCTGGCGCAATACAATGGACGGATCTTCGATACGAATCTAGGCAACCCTTTTTATAATATTATGCCGGCCTGGTTCGTAGTCCCAGGTATCATCATCGCTACGGCCGCCGCCATCATCGCCAGCCAGGCACTGATCACGGGCTCCTTTACGCTGATCAGCGAGAGCATACGCCTTAACCTGTGGCCCAAACTGCGGATAAGTTATCCCACCGAAGAACGCGGCCAGTCTTATATCCCCGCCATCAACTTCATGCTCTTTATCGGCTGCTGCGGGATCACTCTCTACTTCCAGAGCAGTGCCCACATGGAGGCGGCTTACGGTCTGGCCATCACGCTCTGTATGCTGGCTACCTCCATCCTGTTTGCGAATTATCTTATTTCCAGAAGGACCAAATCCGTCCTGATCTATCTCTACCTTACTCTTTATCTCAGCCTCGAACTTTGTTTCCTTTTCGCCAACCTGGACAAGTTCCCCCACGGCGGCTTTGTGACGCTGATCGTCGGCGGTGGATTGTTTGCCGTCATGTATGTATGGTTCCGTGCCCGCAAGATCAAGAACCGCTACGTGGAATTTGTGCGGATGGAACATTATATCCCGCAGATACAGGAGCTTAGCAACGACCGGACGGTTGGCAAATACGCGACCCATCTCGTGTACATGACCAGCGCCAACAATCCAAAGGAGATCGAGCATAAGATCATTTATTCTATCCTCAATAAGAAACCGAAAAGGGCGGACATTTACTGGTTCGTACACGTCGACACGCTCGACGATCCCTATACGGCAGAATACTCCGTAGAACACATCATTCCCAACGATATTATCCGTGTTGAATTCCGACTCGGTTTCAGGATCGAGCCAAAGATCAACCTCATGTTCCGCAAAGTGGTGGAAGACCTGGTCAACAACCGGGAAGTAAACATCACAAGCCGCTACGAGTCGCTCGAACGAAACAACGTTGTAGGCGATTTCCAGTTCATCGTAATGGAAAAATATCTTAGCCAGGACAACGAACTTCCCTTCCACGAACGAGTGGTCATGAAACTGTACTTCTGGTTAAAAGAGTTGAGCCTTTCCGAAGAACGCGGCTTTGGTCTCGACCCGTCCAATGTGACGATCGAGAAATTCCCGCTGATCGTCTCTCCCGTCCCCAACTTCAATCTCAAGCGGATGTACATCGAATAGACTCGTTGACCTGAGCTTTACGCCGCGGCCCCAGTAGTCAATCTCCCTTCGGCCATTCCAACCGCCAAAACCGACACCAAAACGATAACAGATCGGCGGATGTCTGTCTGCCATTCCTGGCCTTGGTCAGGAAGACGGACAGGCAGCCACTCTTCACCCTCACGATATTTTTGTAGCTTGCCGCCTGAATAAGCAACTATGAAGAAAATTGTCTTTCGGTGGATGAAAGTGCTGGTCCTCCTCTATTGTGTCGTTGGAATAGCCTGGTATTACGGACAGGACAAGCTCATGCTGCATCCGACAGTGGCCGATAGCAAAACGATCTATTCGTTCAGCCAGCCTTTTACAGAGCTGAACCTCAATTATGACGAGCATACGAATATCAATATAGTGGAATTCTCCGCTGCCGGCCGGCCCAAGGACAGTACGGCGAAAGGCGTCGTCTTGTATTTTCACGGCAATGGAGGCAGTATCCCCGACTATGCGGGTCTTGCAAAAGACTTTACATCCAAAGGCTATGAATGCTGGCTGATGGACTACCCCGGGTTCGGAAAGAGTACCGGCGAGTTCTCGGAAAAACGGGTGAATACTTTGTCGCTCGTCTTTTACAAGCTGGCCAGAAGCAGATGGAAACCCAGCCAGATCATCCTCTACGGCCAAAGTCTTGGAACAGGCGTGGCCGCTCAGCTGGCTTCGGTAAGAGACTGCAAACGACTCATCCTGCAAAGCCCATATTATTCGATGACCTCTCTTTTCCGGAGATATCTTTTCCTCTACCCGGTCGGGATGATGCTGCATAATCAATTTCCAACCTACAATTACCTTCCGGCCGTAACGGCGCCGATCACCATCTTTAGCGGTTCGGAGGATGAAACGGTTCCCTACCATAATTCGGAAAGACTAAAGCCGCTGCTGAAGACGGGAGACGAGTTTGTTACTATCATCGGCGGTAAACACAAGGATCTTCCAGGATTCCCTGTGTATCAACAGAAACTGGACTCGCTGCTAAGCCTTTAATAAATGAATATTGCAGCCGCTTACTTCCACGCGGGTACTTCATCCCCGCCTCAGGCATGGAGATAAAGTCGCATCCGTTGCTCCTGTTGCGGGGGAATAAAGTAATAGTTCTTAGGCGGGATCTGTCCTTCTCCATATACAGTCGAAGGATACAGCAGTCCATTGTCCAGATGAAACACCCGATAGCCCATAGGAGCAAGCATTTCTACAAAGCTGATCAATTTTGCTCTGTCAAAAAACTCGCAGAGCAGTACAGGGTGGTGTGTCGCCAGCGTTCTACGCATCGAATGAAATACCTCGTATTCATAACCTTCGACGTCACATTTGATATAGTCCAGACGAGGCAGCTGTGCAAAAAGAGCATCTCCTGACTCGTTCTTTACTTTTTCGGAATTGACAAAGTCCAGGTGCTTATTAGCGTCTCCCGCCTTTATACGGGCATGGGCAAACTTTTTAGCGTCTCCCATCTGCGGAATCCCCATTTCGACATATTCACCACTGCCGCCCAAAGCCACTTTATAAAGAGTGACATTGGACTTATTTTTGCTGCGCAGCAGGCGCTGCAGGGTACTGTGAAAGAGTCCCATCGGTTCTATCGCAAAGATCTTTCCGCCTGGTCCCACCAGCCGGCTCAGTTCAAGGGTAAAATATCCCAGATGCGCGCCAATATCCAGACACCAATCGCCCTGATGAATGATCTTGTCCAGGAAATAGACGTCCTGATATTCTTCCGCAAATTTGCCTCTCTTTAAAATTCCTGTATGCAGAAGGAATTGAAAGGATCGGGCTTGTAAAGCCAGAAAGTTCTTTTCACCTAAAACGTTAATTATAACCCTTTTGATCGCCATACTGGTTGCAAGCTACTAGATTGGTACGACATTTTGATTTTTATTCTGCCTGACTTTTTCGGGGATAGAACGAATAATTTCCTGCTGAAGGGCCAGGACCAGGCGCTGTTTCACAAAATCCCGATGGACCACCAGGCTCACCTCCCGCATCGGGGCAGGACGTTTAAAATGGCGGATCAGCTGCTGCTGGCGAGCGCTCAGATCGGCTGCAGCCAGTTCAGGCAGGATCGTAATACCGTCATTTAATTCTACCATCCGCCTGAGGGTTTCCAGACTTCCAGCCTCGTAGTCAAAGTGACTGCCTTCCCTGCTGGCTTTTCTAAGCTCGCAAAGTTTCACGATCTGGGACCGGAAGCAATGACCTTCTTCGAGCAGCCAGAGCTTGCCGGGGTCGATGTCCTGGGCCAGCATATAGTTCTTTTTATAGGCTGCATTCTTACGGGATACATAGACGAGCAGCTCTTCATAAAACAAGACCGTCTCCCTGATCCCGTTCTCCTGTAAGGGAGTTACCAGGATCCCCACGTCGATCCGCCCTTCCCGGAGACGGGCAATGACCATTTCGGTGGTCAGTTCGTTCACAACAAGCTTTATCTGAGGATATTTAGTCGTAAAAGACTGAATAAACAGCGGCAGCAGATAAGGCGCCAGCGTCGGAATGATACCAATCCTCAGCTCACCGGTAAGGACGCCCTTTTTGGTTTGGACAATCTCCCCGATGATCTGTTTCTCGGCCAAAATTTTTCGCGCTTGTTCAATCACCTCCCGTCCCGCTTCGGTCGGGATAACGGGCTGCTTACTGCGGTCAAAGATCTTTAGTCCAAGCTCTTCTTCGAGTTTCTGCACCTGCATGCTCAGCGTAGGCTGCGTAACAAAACAATGGCTGGCCGCAGTGGCGAAATGGCGGTACGTGTCCACCGAAACAATATATTCCAGTTGTACAAAGGTCATATTATGATATAGATTAAGTCTATCTGATCATAAAATTAATCAATCTTATCAATTGACAAAAAAGTTGATCTTTACGCTCTCAACCGATTGTTCACGACTAAAATAGTTTAACCATGAGCGAAGAAAAGAAGTTAACGACAGCATCCGGCATTCCCTATTATCATCACGAGGACACGCAAAGCGCAGGCCCCCGCGGGCCCTTGTTACTGCAGGACTTCATCCTGCATGAAAAGATGGCTCATTTCAACCGGGAACGGATACCCGAACGGGTCGTGCACGCCAAAGGCAGCGCAGCATACGGAACATTTACTGTCACTCACGACATATCGAAATATACCCGTGCAAAGATCTTTAACCAGATCGGCAAGAAAACGCGGTTGATCCTGCGATTTTCTACCGTCGGCGGAGAAAAGGGGTCTGCTGATACAGAACGGGATCCACGTGGTTTTGCGTTGAAATTCTATACAGAAGACGGCAACTGGGATCTGGTAGGGAACAACACACCGGTCTTTTTTATCAAGGATCCCAAGAAGTTTTCCGACTTTATCCATACCCAGAAAAGAGACCCGCGCACCAATACGAAGAGTCCGACGATGACCTGGGATTTCTGGAGTCTGAACCCGGAGAGTCTGCACCAGGTCATGTTCCTGATGAGCGACAGAGGCACGCCTTATGGCTACCGGCATATGCACGGCTTTGGCAGCCATACGTTCAGCATGATCAACGACAAGAACGAACAGGTCTGGGTAAAATTTCACTTCAAGACAGAGCAGGGGATAAAGAACTTTACTAATGAGGAAGCGATCAGAATGAAGGGGGAAGACCCGGATTTTGCGCAGCGCGACCTGCTGGAGGCCATCGACAATGGCAATTTTCCAAGGTGGCAGATGAAGATACAGGTGATGACGATAGAAGAAGCAAAGACTTACAGATACAATCCCTTTGACCTGACAAAGACCTGGTCTCAGAAGGAGTTTCCGTTGATCGACGTAGGCGTGTTGGAATTGAACGAAAATCCAAGGAATTACTTCGCGGAAGTAGAACAGGCGGCCTTTGCGCCGGCGCATGTGGTAGACGGCATCAGCTATAGCCCCGATAAAATGTTACAGGGAAGACTGCTTTCCTACCCGGATGCGCATCGTTACCGGCTTGGGGTTAACTACGAACAGATCCCTGTAAACCGCTGCCCTTATGCGGTAAACAACTACGAGCGGGATGGCGCGATGCGAGTAGACGGCAACGGCGAGAGCAATCCGAATTATTTCCCCAATAGTTTTGACAATATCCGCCCGGACGAAGCCTACCGGGGACGTCCAATGGAACTGGAAAGCCTTACAGCAGACTGGTATGATCGCAATGGAGAAGGAGAAAACGACCACTATAGCCAGCCTGGTATCTTTTGGCGGGAAGTATTGAGCGCAGAGGATAAAAAGAATCTTGTTTCGAACGTCGTTGCGGCAATGAGCGGCATCGCCGGACCTAAGAGAGCGGACATTATCAACCGGCAGTTATGTCATTTTTTCCGGGCGGATATCGGCCTGGGTATGGCGATTGCACAGGCACTAGGAATCAATGTAGAACAGGCTATGGGAAGCGTGCGGCATGAACAGCCCGTACGCTAGGCAATTATACAATACTACACATGGATCGATCGCCGCCCATCCGGGCGGCGATTCTCTTTAGATCCGCAGTCATATCACCGGTCCCGACACGACAAAGGCCGAGTCTTTAACGATGCGGCCTTGTTCCCTGGTCAAAAGTCGAAAATAAAAGGAACATAAGAGTTATTTGGCGCGGTATTGGAACCGTTGGAATGGTGCTTGCTGCAGGCAAAAAGGCTGACCAGGGCAAGCAAAAACCGAGGTTTTTTTTATAAAGAGTACTTAATGGCAGGACAGCACCATCAAATATAAGAAAATTATAATGAGTAAAACGTTACCTTTAACGATTCAATAACCAGGCTTGAAATAACCATTGTCGTTAATTTTTCAAACCTTGCACAGAATTCAAAAATGAAGAACCATGTATAAAAAACTCCTATTTGTTTTTCTTCTGGGGTTAGCGGCTACTCAACTTTCCGCACAAACGCCAACCCGCAGGATAGACACCGTAGCTGTCTCTATCCTTGACAAAATGAGCGCCGTGATCGGCGATCTTACTTCCTGCAGCGTAACGATCAAAAGCAACTATGACATCCATAGCCGTGAGCTTGGACTGGTCAAACATTCCGACGAGGAACAGTTGTTTTTGCAAGGTCAGACCAAGCTGTTGCTGAAATCGGAAGGAGATAAGGGCAGCCGGGATTTCTTTTTCAATGGAAACACGCTCAGTTATTATTCTATGGACAAGAATCAGTATGGTCAGGTCGACGCGGCAATGCCGCTGATGTCGATGATCGATACTGTCAACAAAGTCTATGGTATCGAGTTTCCGATTGCAGACTTTTTCTATCCCAGTTTTGTCGACGATATTCTGGGTGAATCAAAGAACCTGGTCTATCTGGGTCTGACCAAGGTCGACGGAAAAGAATGCTATCATATCGCCGGAACGGCGCCTGATAAGACCTTCCAGTTCTGGATCTCTACCGACGCGTATAGCCTTCCGCTGAAAGTTGTGGTCATCTACACCAGCAAGGAAAACAATCCGCAGTATGAAGCGGTGCTCAGCGATTGGAAGATCAACCCCAGCCTGCCTGATGCGATCTTTACTTTTACGCCGCCGGCCGGGGCAAAAAGGATAAAACTCCTCCCCTTAAATCACAAAAAATAATTGCTCACTTCTAATTTGTCGTTATGAATCATCTTTCTTTCAATAAAATTAAGGGTATGACGGCGATGCTGTTGATTGCAGCAGCCTGTATACCTGGCGTGGGCATGGCCCAGCGATTCAATCATGGTAATCCCGGCGGCGGTGGTAATCGAGGCGGCGGCGCTCCAGCACCCAGGACTGCGCCGGCTGCTCCTGCAGCCCGGCCGTCGGCTCCTGCCCCAGCGCAGCAGTCCAGACCCGCAGAGACGATCAACGGAGGCAACCGTAATTTTGGCAATCATGATTTCAACCGGACCACGGTGAATGTTCATGAGAATGTGACCGTCCATGAAAATGTCAATGCAAGATCCGGTCCCGGCTACCGTCCGCCGGTCAACGTTCATGACCATGCCACCGTATATCACACAGGCTCCTACCGCGGTATCCATCCTTACTACTATCATCCTTACCGCCCATATTACTGGGGACCGCGCTTTCACCCGATAGGTTTTTTCCTGTCAGCCCTGACGGCAAGCGCCATTTATTTCTCGCTGAACAACCAGCGCTATTACTATGATGACGGCTGCTATTACGTTCCTTCGAACAGTGGATATTCAGTCGTTCCAGCACCGGTAGGCGCCGTCGTCAGCAGCCTTCCCGAAGGATTTGAGACAACCATGGTCGGCAATGACTACTATTACTACTTTGGCGGCGCTTTCTATATCAATACAGGGCAGGGCTACCAGGTCGTTCCTGCCCCAGCCGGCGCCGTGATCACCCAATTGCCTGTTGGCGCTGTAGAACAGGATGTCAACGGAGAAACGCTGCTGGTCTACAACAATACTTACTATGCGCCGATCTCCCAGGATGGACAAGACGCATATGAAGTAGTTACGCCCTAAGACTCTTTTCGATTGGGATCACAAAGAAAATAAGGATCTTCTTCCTGCAACCGCCCGAGCGCTGTCTCGGGCGTTGTTATTTTATGCAATTTCTTGTAAAGAGACCGTTTCGCCGACACCAAAATTGTACCGCCCCCCTACTTTCAGCGCATAATTGGGAGCGCTATGACTGACGGGGAAGTCATAAGCGACGGGATAATCGTATTCGCTCACGATATCGCGGATGATTTCAGCCGCCTGCTGACCAAAAGGCCGGGTAGTATCCTTCATATCGGTGAAACCGCCGACTACAAGCCCTGCGAGCCGGTCCAGCTGGCCGCTGCGTTTCAACTGCCAGAGCATACGGTCAAGGTTATACAGATATTCTCCGACGTCTTCCAGAAAGAGGATCTTTCCTTTAGTCTTCAATTGTGAAGGGGTACCGGTAAGATGAGCCAGCAACGCAAGATTGCCGCCGACAAGACGCCCTTCGACTATGCCAGGCCGATTGAAGGGATGGGGCTCCGCAGTAACATGGATCAACTCGCCTTTCAGCGCACGATCGAGGGAAAACACGGCGTCAGTCTGGCTCCCGCCGTCATTGAAGGCGCCAGCCATCGGTGCGTGCAGCGTGGCTATTTTATAGTTGCGGTAGATATGCGCATGCAGCACCGTGATATCGCTAAAACCGATGAGCCATTTTGGCTGTCTTTCAAATCGACCGAAATCGATGCGATCGATGATGCGGCCGAGGCCATAGCCGCCGCGTCCGAAAAGGATGGCTTGTATGGAGGGAGAATCCAAGGCTGTTTGGAGAGCGGCGAGCCGCTCTTCATCTGTACCGGAGAAATAGTTTTCGGAATTACTGCCCAAAGTAGAATCGGCAATAACAGTATAACCCCAATTTTTCAATGTATCGATACAGGCTTGCGCTTTTTCCAGCGGCATATACCCCGCAGGACAGGTGATGGCGATAGTATCGCCTGGTTTTAAATAAGGGGGGAACGTGATCATGCAATAGTTTTTTCGCTGAGTGTTACGAGGTCTTCCTTTACGGTTAGGGAATGTGTAATGCCATACTTCAAAGCAAAGTTGTCCTTTTGATGACCGACAGGAAAGTTGAAGACAACGGGATAATCATAGGCTTTAACCCTTTCTGAAATGATCTCATAGACCGTTTTCCCGAACTCTTCCCCCGGATCATCGGGTTTAACTTTGAAGCCGCCGACGACAAGGCCGGCAAGACGATCCAGCTTACCGGTCCGCTGAAGATGATAGAACATCCGATCGATGCTATAGAGGTATTCACCCGTATCTTCCACAAAGAGGATCTTTCCGGCCGTATCGATATCGGATCGCGTACCGGCAAGGGTTTCCAGTGTTTTAAGATTTCCGCCAACCAGGGGTCCTTCGGCAAAACCGGTTCTGTTGATAGCCGTCGGTGTTACCGGATAGGAGATCGGTTCCCCCGCGAGAGCCTGTTTTATAGAGAGGATAGATTGCAGCTGAACGGGTTCGGCCTTTGCGAAATCCTCCGGAAAGCTGTTGCACATCTTCGAGTGGATAGATGCTATATTCAATTGGGCATGAATATGGCAGAGAATAACCGTGATATCACTGAAGCCGATGATCCATTTGGGGTGTTGTCGAAGTGGATTGAAGTCAAGCTGGTCGATGATATGGACGGCGCCGTAGCCGCCTCTTGCGCAAAGGATGGCGCCAAGCCCGGGATCGTTGATCATGTTTTGCAGGTCGGCCAGGCGTTCGGCGTCTGTTCCGCCAAAGATCCTGTCTTTTTTTCCGACCGTGTCACCGACCTTTGCCTCGAAACCCCAGTTGTTGAGCTGCTGCAGGGCGGGTTGTATTTCTTTCAGCGTGATATCGCCTGCGGGACAGGTGATCCCGACGACACTGCCCGGTTTGAGGTAAGGGGGGACGATCAGCGGAAGCGGCGCCCCGGCAGTTTGCAGTAAGCCGTTACCGGCGGTTTTCCCGGAGCCCGTAACGGAAGTATCTCCAGGACCAGCGGTTTTGGCATTTTGCCCGGCAGGAGCAGAAGCGCTGGCAACCGCTCCAAGCGTAGGTACGGCTGCTGTCAGCGTCAACAGCGAAGAGAGAAAGTTTTTTCGGTTCATCTTAACATTTGACTTAATATTGTCGTCGCTTTAAAATTACTACTTTTAGCACATGCGTTGTTTATTGGCAATCTTATTGTTATTGTCAGGATGGGGGGAAAGAGTTTGGGCGCAGGATCTGACCGGACAATGGACAGGGACGGCCACCGACAACGAGTCGGACATCCGGCAAAGGCTGGTGCTGACGATCACGGAAAGCGATTCTTCTTTTGCCGGTGTCCTGCACTGGTATTTTCCAGAAGCCCATTATATACGGCATATCGTTGTAAGCGGCAGATTCTACCGCAAAGATTCTATACTAACCTTTCGTGAAGACAGCGTTATGGGTATGGAGCAGCCCGCGGGTATCCCAAAGGGTGACCAGATCAGCAGGAACGGCTTTCATGTCCTCTACTACCGCAGGGTGCCGGGTCATCGGGATATGCTGGAAGGACATTGGCAAACCAGGAGCAATGAAAGGACGGGCAAAGCGGCAGACCTGTCGATAAGGCTGGAAAAGAAAGCGCCGCCATTTATTCCACTGCCTGTCGTGACCCTTGTACACAAGAAAAAAGACTCTCTACAACTAAAAGCGTTAAAGATCTTACAGGATAGAGAGACTCCGGTCATATCCCATATACCCGTCAAAGGAACCGACACTGTGCGGATCATGCTATACGACAACGGCGAGATCGACGGCGATTCGGTCAGCCTCTTTGTCAACGACGAACTGTTATTGCAGCATCTTATGCTGACGGCACAGCCAAAGGCTTTGCTGGTTCCTATCGATAAAAGCCTCCCGGTCAACAAGCTCGTCCTGTTCGCAGAAAACCTGGGTAAGCTGCCTCCTAATACCGCGCTGATGGAAGTGACGGTGCATGGGAAGACCTATGACCTTTTTCTCTCTACCGATTACAAACGCAATGCGGCAATAGAATTTACTATACAGGAATAGCGGAAGCAGGCCACTTTGCCCAAGTGGCCCAAACGGCGTAAATTTGCCCCCAATAAAAAAGGTTCTCGCCCCATGGCGGGCTTATACCATTATGACGAATCAACCGAAAAGATACCTGATCACGGCAGCTCTACCTTATGCCAATGGACTAAAACACATTGGCCATCTGGCGGGCGCCTATCTTCCGGCGGACATTTATGTCCGCTACCTCCGCGCTCAGAAAAGGGATGTGGCTTTTATTTGCGGAAGCGACGAGCATGGCACAGCCATCCCTATCCAGGCGATGAAGGAAGGAACGACGCCGCGGGCTATCATCGACAAATATCATGAACTGATCCGCGAAAACTTTGCCGAACTGGGTATCTCTTTCGATATCTACCACCGGACAAGCGAACCCCTGCACCATGAAACCGCGCAAGAGTTCTTTACCTCCCTCAACAGCCGTGGCGAACTGGAAGTCAAGGAAAGCGAGCAATACTATGACGAAGAAGCCAAAACATTCCTGGCAGACCGGTTTATCGTCGGTACCTGCCCCGTATGCGGCAATCCCAGGGCATACGGCGACCAGTGTGAAAATTGCGGCACTTCATTGAGTCCGGAAATGCTGATCAATCCGCACAGCACCCTGAGCGGCCGTCCTCCCGTCAGGAAAAAGACTTCGCATTGGTATCTGCCTCTCGACAGACACGAAACCTTTTTGCGGGAATGGATCCTCCAGGATCACACAGACGACTGGCGCGCCAGCGTCGTCGGACAATGCCGCAGCTGGATCGATGGCGGACTACAGCCAAGAGCAGTAACCCGTGACCTGGATTGGGGAGTAAAAGTTCCTCTGCCGGACGCAGAAGGCAAAGTACTGTATGTTTGGTTTGATGCGCCGATCGGTTATATCAGCGCAACCCGTCAGTGGGGTATCAATACCGGGAAAGACTGGGAACCGTATTGGAACGACAAAGAAACCAAGCTGGTTCACTTTATCGGCAAAGACAATATTGTCTTCCATTGTATCATATTCCCCATCATGCTGAAGCTGCATGGGAATATCCTGCCGGACAATGTTCCCGCCAACGAGTTTGTCAACCTGGAAGGAGAAAAAATGAGCACCAGCCGCGGCTGGAAGTTGGAAATGCAGGATTATATAGACGATTTTGTCCGTAAGGAAAATGGCGGAGAGCCACTCGTGGATAGCCTTCGCTACTATCTGACAACGATCTCTCCTGAAACCAAAGACAGCGAGTTTACCTGGAAAGGATTTCAGGATGCGGTCAAGAGCGGTCCCGTGGACAACTTTGGCAACTTCGTCAACCGTACGTTTGTGTTGATGCACAAACTCTGTAATGGCAAAGTTCCTCCGCTCCATACGGCTAGAATGGATGAGGCAGACAAGAACATGCTCGAAACAATCGGCGCCGCAAAGAAAAAAGTGGAACAGCTGCTGGAAGAATATCGCTTCCGCGAAGCTCAGTTCGAAGTAATGGCCCTATCCTCAGCCGCCAATGGATATATGCAGAAGAAGGAGCCTTGGATCGTCGTCAAGACCTTGGGGGAGACGCCCGAAAACCAGCAGTTGATCGACAACTGCCTTCATATTTGTTTGCAGGTGACGGCCAACCTGGCGATCCTGATCCATCCCTTCCTGCCCTTTACAGCAAAGAAGATGCTGCACATGATGAAGGTGGTGGAAAAGATGCTGGATTGGGAGAATGCAGGTAAGATAAACCTGCTGAGCGTTGGATATAACCTGCGGGCGCCTGAACTGCTGTTCCGAAAGATCGAAGACAGCGAGGTAAAGGCCCAGATCGAAAAGCTACAGGCAGCAAAGGCCGCTAAAGAAGCGGAGAATGCAGCTGTAGTGGCAGCGGAAGGCGCTAATCCGCAAGACTCAGCAGCAAAACCAGGAGCCGGTCCTCAAAGCAGCAAGGCTGCCAGCAGCACGGCCGGATCTGGCGCAAAGACGGAAACCAGCGCCCACACAAAAGAAGAGACGCCAGCCAAAGCGACGATCGTATACGATGACTTCGCCAGGCTGGACCTGCGCGTAGGCAAGATCCTTACTGCAGAGAAGGTCGAAAAAGCCGACAAACTGCTCAAACTCCTGGTGGACCTGGGGAGCGAGCAGCGGACGATCGTCTCGGGGATTGCACTTCATTTTACACCCGAAGAGATCATCGGCCGTCAAGTGGTTGTTGTCGCCAATCTCGCCCCCCGGAAGATGAGAGGAATCGAGAGCAATGGAATGATCCTTATGGCTGAAGACAAAGGCGGGAAGCTCCATTTTGTCAATCCAGACAACACAGTCGAACCCGGATCCGGCGTCAGCTGATGCCAGAACGACGAATTTTCAAACTACCCAAAAACCGGCATGGAAAATCCCATGCCGGTTCTTTTTTAGGCCAAATCCTTCCCTTCGGGTTTATCGTATGTACAGGTATATATCTACATGCAAAGGCGCACGTTATACGGATTTGTGCTTCTTTTTTTCCTCCTGGCAGGCCTGGCCTATTATTGGCTGAAAGGCGCCAATCGCTATGATCAGGACAGAACAGCCCCAGCCCTTTCTATCTCCGCAGCCGATCTGGCCATCGCTTTTGAGAAGAATGAATCTCTGGCAGACAGTCTTTATTTATATAAGGTGCTGTCCGTAAGCGGACTGCTAAGGAAAGTGGGTAAAAACAAACTCGGTAATTACGTTGCCACGCTGGAAAGCCGCCAGCCAGGTATCCCTCCCGTAGACTGCACGCTCGATACCCTGTATAATCGCCAACGGCTCTCCTTAAGAATAGGCGACAGTATAACGATCCTGGGTACCTGCGCAGGCCATCTGCAAAATGTCACCCTGTTGCAAGGAATTATAGAAAAATAATATTCGTTAGACGATATAAGACACTTAAAATAGGTGTTAACATTTATATTACTATCGCCGGATACTTAGCGAATATGCTTTGGCGTTTAGGTCTTACTGATATATTTTTATGGTTCGCAACAAAAGAATTGCTCTGTTGATATAAATGTAAACATAACATCCGTTCCCCAGGAAAAGCCTTATGTAGGATGTAATCGATAAAATTCAATCATGCAGGATTATTAGGATGTTTTACATTCACATTGGCTACTCTTTGTATTTAATTTAAATCTAATATCATTTCGCTACTATAACCCAAGTGTGCTATGAAACAAACCCTTCAATACAAGATCCTGCCGTATAACCGCTATAGTTCATTCTATCAGGAAAGAGAAAGTTTCTACCGTAGTTTCATCAATCAATACTATCTCGATTTTGCTCATAATCTTTTATCACAGGAACACTTTGATCCTTATCTGAGCAAGACTTTAATAGCACCGCACGATATACAATTTGGCGCTTCTCCACGCAAAGTGATCTGGAAGATAGGAATGCCTTCCTTCCAGGTAAAGGACATCAATGATTTCAAAGATCACAAGATCCTTTTCTATCGCACTAAACTGCTGCGTCAGAAAGTGCTGATACAATTCCATTTCATCAATGGATTCTTTTACTACTCCCAGTTGAGCTTCCTCTCTTTTACGGAGAAGACCAACAGCATACTTTTCAATTCCATCAAGAGCAAATATGAATGTCCTCCTTCTTTCGAAGAACAGGACAGGGTTGTCATGACGGATATCTGCGCCAACAAGCTGATCATCGAGAAAGGTGTATACCTCACTGTAAGTTATATTACAGGGGACAGCCATCCCAGACAGCTGATGGAAGCACAGATCAAGTCAAGACATGAGCTGGTAAATAAGGCTGATAATTATGAGATCGACAGACTCAGCAAGATATTGTAATGCTTTTTTTTAGAGGACCTTTGACACAAGCCGGTGCGTAAATGCCCGGCTTGTTGTTTTTTGGGTCCTTCTGAATTTTTTATTATCTTCGATACAGATAGTTGTTTAGCTAACTAATCAGACCACCATATGAATCGGATTATAAAGAAAGTCGCTGTATTGGGTAGTGGAGTAATGGGTTCGAGGATTGCTTGTCATTTTGCCGGCATTGGTATACCCACCTTATTATTAGATATAGCCCCAAAGGAACTGACAGAGGCGGAAGCCGCAAAAAAGCTAACGCTGGATCATCCGGCGGTCAAGAACAGGATCGTCAACGATGCGCTGGCTGCTGCTGTTAAATCCAATCCCTCGCCAGTGTACACAAAGGAGGTAGTTCAACGCATTACCACTGGCAACTTCACGGATAATATGAAGGATATCGCGTCCTGTGACTGGGTGATTGAAGTGGTAATCGAACGGCTGGATGTCAAACAACAGATCTTTACCGAAGTGGAAAAGTATCGCAAACCCGGTACGCTGATCACTTCCAATACGTCCGGCATTCCGATCCATTTAATGGCGGAAGGCCGGAGTGACGATTTCAAAAAACATTTCTGCGGCACTCACTTCTTCAACCCCCCCCGGTATCTGCGGCTGCTGGAGATCATCCCAACGGCCTATACCGATCCTGGCGTAGTTGACTTCCTGTTGCACTACGGCGATCTTTACCTGGGCAAGACAACGGTTCTTTGTAAGGATACGCCGGCGTTTATTGCTAACCGTATTGGTGTATATGGCATCATGGCCATCTTTAGACTGGTAGAGAAAATGGGATTGACGATCGATGAAGTGGAGGCGCTTACCGGGCCTTTGATCGGCCGCCCGAAATCGGCGACATTCCGGACTGCGGATGTGGTGGGGATCGATACGCTGGTCAAGGTCGCAAAGGGTGTTGCCGAGAACTGTCCTGCAGATGAACAGCGGGATGTATTCGTCATCCCCCCATGGCTGGACAAGATCGTCGCCAATAAGTGGCTTGGCGACAAGACCGGTCAGGGCTTCTTCAAAAAGACAAAGGGGGCAGGAGGGGAAAAGGAGATCCTGACACTGGATCTTCAAACAATGGAATATGGCCCGCGCCAAAAACCAAAATTCTCTTCTGTCGAGGCAGCAAAGGCAGTGGATGACCTGAAGACGCGTTTAAAGATGCTGGTCCAGGGAGCAGACAAGGCTGCTGAGTTTATCCGGCAATTCCACTATGGTCTCTTTTCTTATATCTCATTCCGTATCCCGGAGATCTCCGACGAGTTATATCGTGTCGATGATGCGATGATGGCGGGATTTGGCTGGGAGATAGGCGCTTTTGAAAGCTGGGATGTATTGGGTGTAGAAGCGACGATCGCCAAAATGAAGGAAGCCGGCTTCGCTGTTGCGCCTTGGGTGGAAGCGATGCTTGCTGCGGGGGTAAAGACCTTCTACAAAGTCGAAAACGGCAGAAAACTATACTATGATCTTTCCAGCAAGGGCTATCTGCCTATGCCGGGCGGAGAAGCCTTCCTGGTGATGAAAAACTTCGCCGGGAGCACTGTCTGGAAGAACAGCGCATGCCGCACCTATCACCTCGGTGATGATGTATTGGGCCTGGAATGGAATACCAAGATGGGCACTATCGGGGGCGAGGTGTTGGAAGGCATACAGCGATCCATCGCACTGGCAGAAGAGAAATACAAAGGGCTGGTGATCGCCGGCGACGGAGGCAATTTCAGCGCCGGCGCCAATGTGGGATTGATCTTTATGCTGGCCATCGAACAGGATTATGACGAACTGGATATGGCGATACGGCAATTCCAGCAGACGATGATGCGCGCCCGTTATTCGGCTGTACCCGTTGTCGTTGCTCCGCATGGCCTGACGCTTGGCGGTGCCTGTGAATTGAGCCTGCATGCAGACAGGGTCATCCCTGCTGCCGAATCCTATATCGGTCTGGTGGAGTTGGGTGTAGGCCTGATCCCCGGCGGCGGCGGCACCAAGGAGTTTACGCTTCGTGCGGCAGACGAGATGCACGACGGAGAGCCAGAGACGATCACTTTAAAGAACCGTTTCTTTACGATCGCAACCGCCAAGGTTTCGACCTCGGCCTATGAAGCGTACGAACTCGGGATCTTAAAGAAAGGCCGCGATATTGTCAGCATCAACCAGGGACGCAGGATCGCTGAGGCAAAGGCTTCCGTGATCGAGCTCTTTAACGACGGCTATACGATGCCTGTCCCCCGAAAGGATATAAAAGTATTAGGTCGTTCGGCTCTCGGCATGTTGTACTCTGGTATTCACTCGATGTGGCGTGGACAGTATGCGACCGATCACGATGTGGTTGTCGCCAAAAAGCTGGCTTACGTGATGTGCGGCGGCGATCTCAGCGAGCCGACATCAGTCAACGAACAGTATATCCTGGACCTTGAAAGAGAAGCCTTTTTAAGTCTTTGCGGAGAAAAGAAAACACTGGAAAGAATTCAAAGCGTCCTTAAAGGCGGAAAGCCCCTGAGAAATTAGCAAAAAACAGTAGTTTTACTGTTTACTTTTTTATCATGGGCGAGGTGGAGTTAAATATTTCGGCACAACGGCTGACGATTCATTCTATATTATATTTCTATGGCAGCGCTGCCAGAGCGGAGTTGGCTGTCCAGATCGCAGAGGATGTCGCTACGGCCTGGAATGAGCCAAAGGGCAAGGTCAGGATCAAAGGGGAATGGTTCGATGTGTTGTTCTCCATTGAAGGGCGTTATGAGCCTGATCTTCAGCCAGCAGTCGTCTGGCATAATACAAATCCCCGTCTCAATTACTTCCGGATAGAAGAGTATTCTCAGCATGATATTTCTTCGGTAGATGGACTTGGATGCAATACTGGTTATTTCAAACTGGGTAATCTGCTGAATCATTCTACAACGGCTGCCCATGAATATGGCCATACGCTTGGTCTCGATCATCCAAAGATCCTGGATATCCGCGGAAAGGGTCAGCCCGGGATCATGTACCCGCGGGGAACTCTTTGCGATCCGGCCTTTCAATATGATCCGGCAGCAACAGCAGGGGGACCGGGAGGAACCTTAAACCCTTGGGCCCGAAAGGTATTGGAGAGCGACATTGCCGGGTTACGACTGGCACGGCTGTCCTTTGACCGGAATAACTTCGCCGTGATCGGAGAATTCTCTTCCTTTTATCATCAGAAGCACGAGCTGCCATCAGGGATCGAGTGATCGGCTTTCCGTCTATAAGCCAGCCCTATGGGGAAAGCGGCCGCACAAGCTGATCGAGCGCGTTGTCTATCGTCGGATAGATAAACTGGAAGCCGGCAATGCGGACTTTTTTTGCACTGACCGTTGTGCTTTTGAGTACTTCTATGCTCATTTCACCGAGTATCAGTTTCAATAAAAAAGAGGGAACATAGATAGGGACGAAGTAGCGACCTTTTATACGTCTGGCAAGCGCCAGGGTGAGCGTTTTATTGTCGATAGGATGTGGCGCGACGCCGTTGAGGGGTCCGCTGGCCGTTTCATTTTCTATGGCATGCAAATAGAGTCTGCAGAGGTCATCGATATGTATCCAGCTGATCACTTGTTTTCCGCTGCCAAGGATACTGGCGACACCCATCTTGACGGGTTTTATAAATTCGGCGAGCGCTCCGCCTTTGGGAGTTAACACTATGCCCGTTCGGATAACTACAAGACGTTTACCCATAGTGGTTATAGGAGCTACCGATTCTTCCCACAGGCGGCAGGTCTCGCCCAGGAAGGCATCATCTGCCGGAGCAGATTCTTCGAAAGGCTGTTTATTGGGCAGAGCCGGATCGGGGCCATACCACCCAATGGCGGAGGAGCTAACGACGGCTTTGACTGCATTGGGTGTTTCCTGCAGCGCTTTTACGATCAGTTGTCCGCTTTTGGTCCGGCTTTCCACGATTTCTTTTTTGCGTTTATCGTTCCATCTTTTGTCTGCTACACCGGCGCCGGCCAGGTGGATAATATAGTCAGCTTGTCGTATCGCTTGTGGGTCGATGGTCCCTGCGAAGGGGTCCCATCGGTAGTAGGAGAGAGCAGCTGCTGTTTGCGGCTGCGCGGTGTCTACTGCCGTGGAATGCGCGGCGGTGTCGGCGGAAGGCTTTGCGCCCGCGGGGTCCCGGGTAAGGATGCTGACGTTATAGCCCTTTTCGAGCAGCAGACGGGCGAGGGCGGAGCCGATCAGGCCGGTTCCTCCGGTGATAAGAACAGTAGACATACAGGGTGTATTTGCTGTATAAAGATAGGAGGAATGGGCAAAAAAAAGCCCCATCTTTCGATGAGGCTTCTTCAAATAAATATGGCAGCTACCTACTCTCCCGCATTGTGGTGCAGTACCATCGGCCATGAGGGGCTTAACTTCTCTGTTCGGTATGGGA
>JAATGQ010000219.1 GCA_015654595.1 Chitinophagales bacterium
CCTCATCGCCTCCAATATCTCCGCCGAACAATTCGTCGGGATGAGCGGCGAAGGCTTCTTTGCCGGCATCGCAGTAGCCGCCTATGAATGGATCGCCGCGCTGGCCCTGATCATCATTGCTATCTGGTTCATTCCGGTCTACCTGAAGAACAAGATCTACACGATGCCCCAGTTCCTCAAACGCCGTTACAACGATACGGTCGCATTGATCATGGCCATCTTCTGGCTGCTGCTCTATATCTTCGTCAACCTCACTTCCATCCTCTACCTCGGCGCTGTTGCGATCAACGGTCTGATCGGAGGCGATAACCTCCACGCCATCATGATCGGCCTCGCCATCTTCTCACTGCTGATCACCCTCGGCGGGATGAAGGTCATCGGTTTTACCGACGTTATCCAGGTTGGCGTACTGATCATCGGCGGTCTCGCCACGACCTATCTCGCGCTGACCGTCGTATCGGAAAGCTTTGGTCTGGGACACAGCGCCCTGGCTGGTTTCAACGCACTGATGAAAGATGCGCCCGAACACTTCCGGATGATCTTCCACAAACCAACACCCGCCTCACCCCAGCTCGAGATCGACAAATACCTCGTTCTGCCAGGTATCACGATGTACCTCGCCGGTCAGTGGATCGTCAACCTCAACTACTGGGGCTGTAACCAATACATCACCCAGCGCGCACTTGGCGCTAACCTCCACACCGCAAGGACAGGTATCCTCTTCGCCGGGTTCCTGAAGCTGATGATGCCGATCATCGTAATGCTTCCCGGCATCGCCGCCTTCGTTCTCTATAAGAACGGACACCTCAACCTGCCCGACGGAAGAAAGGATTATGCCTACTCGGCCGTACTTGGATTTCTGCCCAACGGTCTGAAAGGCTTGTCCATCGCAGCACTGACAGCCGCGATCGTATCCTCCCTCGCCGGTAAGGTCAACAGTATATCAACCATCTTCACGCTTGATATCTACAAGAAGTACATCAACAAAGAAGCAGACGAAGCAAAGATGGTCTGGACAGGCCGGCTTTCGGTCGTCCTCGCAATGATCGTCGGCATCCTGTTCACATGGAAAGACGTACTCGGTATCGGCGGCAAAGGCGGTTTCACTTTTATCCAGCAATACACCGGCTTTATCAGCCCAGGCGTACTGGCAATGTTCCTGCTGGGCATGTTCTGGAAACGTACCACGGGTACCGCGGCAATCGCAGGTCTGGTCGTAGGCTTTGTATTGTCGGTATTCTTTAACAATTGGGCGCCCGGCGTTCTCGGCCACGAGAATATCCTCTACACGGCTTTCCCGACACAGACGGTCGTCGACGGCGCAACACAGACGGTCTGGCAAATCCCCTTCCTGATCTGTATGGGCTGGGCCTTTGTCTTTACCATGCTGATCATGGTCGCCATCAGCCTTGCCGGTCCCAAGGTCAATCCAAACGCTTTCCAACTGGATAAGAGCATGTTCCGTGTACAACCTTCCACGATCGCGCTCATCGTCGTTACACTCGCGATCCTGATGGGTCTCTACATAAAGTTCTGGTAACGCAATTGGGTGAATGTTCGCTGAAAAGCAGTACATTCACCCACTTTTTCATACATTAACCAATTACCGCATGAATCGTTATCCTGGCGAGACGCGAATACTGGTAGCCGTGGACTGTATCATTTTTGGCTTTGATGGCAACGACATCAAACTGCTATGTGTGCAACGTGGTCTCAAACCGGAAAAAGGCAAGTGGTCCCTGATGGGCGGATTCCTCCAGGAGAACGAAAGTCCCGAACAAGCCGCTAACCGCATCCTGAAAAAACTGACGGGACTGGAAGGCGTATACATGGAACAAATGCGCGCCTTTGGAGAGCCAGACCGCGATCCGGTCGAACGCACACTGAGCATCGCCTACTTCGCGCTGATCGATATCCACCAGTATGAAACACAGCTCAGCAACGAATACCACGCCGAATGGTTCCCCGTCAAAAAGATGCCCGACCTCATCTTCGATCATAAGAAAATGGTAGATATCGCAAAACGACAACTTCGTTATAAAGCGGCACTCCATCCTATCCTGTTTGAATTACTGCCCGTCCGGTTTACCATCCCGCAGCTGCAGATCCTCTACGAAGGCATCTACGATACAAAGTTCGACAACCGGAATTTCAGCCGTAAAGTCCTCTCGACAGAACTTCTTATCAAACAAAAAGAAAAGGATAAAGCCAACTCGAAAAAAGGGGCATTCTATTACAAGCTGGACAAACGGAAATACAAGGCTAATTTTCAAGCCTTCCTGAATTTTATTCCCAACCCCGATAAATTGCTGGCCTGATTGTCGGCGCCTCCGAACCCGCGCCGTCTCCGGCGACTGCTTCCAAGCAAGTGCAAGTCCGCACTCCCGCACGAGTGCAGGTCCTATCCTGCGGAGTTCCTGTCGTAAAACACCCCTGCAAACGTTTGCGTAAGGGCCTTTTGGCGCCGTCACTTATGCGTATCCTTTACGCAAACCTCATTTTTTCGCACATTCACCTACTTTCCTGCATCAGTCCTTGTATAATTCGGTTAAAAAGGTAATTTTGACAATTATCTTATCTGCCGAATTCTATTAACTCTTCTATAATTTTAGTTTTGAATGGTCACCAAAGTCGTGACGCGAGGGCAATTTCTATTGCCCTCTCTTTTTGCTAAAAGCTAAAAAAAGGGGAGCTTTAGCCTCGGATATGATAAGCCTTCGGCTGAACGAAAGCACGAATCCCCTGATAGCTCAATGTTATCCCCAAACCTGAATGCTTCCTCCCCGACCAGGGCAGCGTAGCACTCACCCTGTCACAGCAATTCCAGTAGACGGTACCGGTATTCAACTGCCGCATCACCTTCTCCGCCCGGTCATAGTTATCGGAATACACAGCCGCAGTCAATCCGTATTCGGTATCGGCCATCAACGCAATAGCTTCCTCATCGTTCTTAACGCGCTGTATCCCGACCACAGGCCCAAACGACTCTTCCCTCATCAGCCGCATCGAATGATTCACATTTGTCAAAACTGCAGGCTCGATGTAGTAGCCCTTCCGTTGCAGTTTTTTACCGCCGTACAACAGCTCGGCGCCTTTTGCCACCGCATCGCTGACCTGCTCCAACAGAAAATCCAGCTGAGCCGGACGACTCAACGGCCCGATCTCGGTCCTGGCCTCGGTTGGATCACCCACGACAAGCGCACGCGCCTGCTTTTCATAAGCTGCTACAAAACGGTCATAGACTCCCTCCTGCACATAGATCCTCTCCACCGCACAACAGCTTTGCCCATTGTTGTAAACCACGCCTTCCAACGCTGCAGCAGCCACCTTTTCGATATCCGCCACATCATCCATTACGTATAACGGGTCTTTCCCCCCCAGCTCCAGCTGCACCGGAACGAGCTTTGACGCCGCCTTTTCCGCGATAGAACGCCCCGTCTTATAACTGCCGGTAAAGAAATAGCCATCCAACGGCAGCTCCAGCAGCCACTCCCCCGCAGCACCCTTACCCACGATTAATTGAAAGACATCCGCAGGCACACCCGCCTTGTGCAGCAAACGCTGGATGTGCCGGCCCGTCAGCGTTGCAAACTCGGACGGCTTATACAACACGGCATTCCCACCGATCAAAGCAGGAATAAATACATTGACACCCACCAGGTAGGGATAATTCCAGGCCGAAATATTGGCGATGACGCCCAGCGGCTCATACACTATCTTTTCCCGCGTAGCGCCTTCCAAAACCGTCCACTCTTCTTTCAGATAGTGAGCAGACTGATCGATAAAGAACCGTATCCGGCTCCGTGCCCCGTTCAGCTCATTGTAGGACTGCTGCAGTGGCTTACCCATCTCGCTGGTCAACGCCGAAGCCAGCACCTCCTTCTCCCCGTCCAGCAGATCGTAAAACCGCGCGATGCAGGCAATCCTTTCTTCCACCGTTACCGCCGCCCAGGCAGATTGAGCTTTCTTTGCAGCAGCATATTTTGCCTTCACGGTTTCCAGGGTATCTTCAGTAATATCTTCAATGATTTCTTCCGTAGCCGGATTAATGATCTTCATTGCTATTCGTTGTTTTTTATTGCTTTTATAAACCGATCCCGGATGTTGTCGTAAAGAAACCCATCTTCGAGGCGGTTGACATACATCCGCTCGGGGTGCCATTGCACCCCTACTAAAAAGGGATGGTTCTCCTGGTTTGCCCATTCGATTCCTTCGATCGTTCCATCTTCCGCCCGGCAGTTCACCCGAAGATTGTCGCCAAGCCGGTCAATGGACTGATGATGCGCGCTGTTAACCGTTCCCTTTAGCTTTTTGACGATAGCAGAAAGCAGGGTTCCCGGCAAGATGTTCACCGTGTGCTGTTTGTCGATCCCCGTCACATTTTCGTGTATCTCGTCGCCCTGAACGCCAAGATCCTGTACCAGCGATCCGCCTAAAGCCACATTGATCAGCTGTAAGCCGCGGCAAACACCCAGGACGGGCAGCTTCCTTTCAAAAGCATTGAACAGGGCCGACATTTCGAAGTCATCCCTGTCGCGCCGCCAGCCGGTGGCAGGCGCCTTTACATACTCGATTATCCCATCGTAAAAGACAGGATCGATGTCTACCCCGCCCGATAAAACGAGCCCATCACAGTCCGCCAGCGCCGCCAGGTTGTCCTCCTCCGCCGCCAGTCGGACGATCTCGATGGATTGATCATCTCCCTTTATCCAACGAGCATAATTGTCGTGTTTTTTCTCCGTCCCGGTATACGTAAGCCCAATCTTCATGTTACAAAGCCTCCTCGTATAGTTTTTTAAAGTCTTCCAGGCTGACAGGTTTAGGGTTATTGGGATGCGCAAAGTCGGCAAATGCCAGGTCCGCCAGGGTATCGATATGCTCCGCCTTTACTCCCGCATCCCTGAGCCGCGTCGGCAGATCCAATTCTTTATTCAGCGCAAAAAGCCTATCCACCACCACCTCACCGGCAGCCCCTCCCTCGAAATCAAGCTCCATCGTCCGCGCAATCTTCCGGAACTTCCCCTCGCTGCCCTCTATGTTAAACCTCATTCCATAAGGAAGGTTCACCGCATTTGCCAATCCATGATGCGTGTCCAGCAGCGAAGACATCGGATGCGCCAGCGAATGCACAACCCCAAGCCCCTTCTGAAAGGCAACAGCGCCCATCAAAGAACCGATCAGCATCTTGCTGCGGGATTCCACATCAGGCGTATGCGTAGCCTTGACGATAGACGTTGTGATCAGTTCGATCCCCTGCAGCGCAATTCCTTCACACATAGGATGAACCATCTTCGCCAGATAGGCTTCCAGGTTGTGCGTCAACGCGTCCATACCGGTAGCCGCCGTCACGAAGGGCGGCAGCTCCATCGTTAGCAGCGGATCTGCAAAAACGATTTTGGCCAGCAGCTTTGGCGAAAACAGGATCCGCTTCCGATGGGTATCGTCTTCGGAAATGATCGCACTCCTCCCCACCTCACTCCCCGTCCCGCTGGTCGTAGGCACCGTGATAAAATAAGGTACATCCTCCGTCACATAAACATCCCCCCCGATCAGGTCATCATAATCAAACAGATCGCGGTGATGATTGATCCGTAGCGCAATAGCCCTGGCAACATCCATCGCCGCGCCGCCGCCAATCCCGATAATGCTGTCACGCCCCCCGGACCTGAACGCCTCTCCACCCTTCTCTACATCGGATTTAACGGGGTTCTTATGAATATCGGAAAAGACACGCACCGACATGCCTTTCGCTTCCAGGCTCTTTTTTATCTCGCCGAAAAAAGCAAGCTGCGCCACCACAGGATCAGTCACCAGCAACGGCTTGCTAAATCCTGCCGCCGCCAGATGATCGGGCAGCTCCTTTATCGCCCCCGCTCCAAATCGTATCGTAGTCGGAAAATTATACTGTCTGACAATGCTAAAGTCCGTCATATAAAGGGTTAAATAATTTCCAGATATCGTTTAACTTCCCAGTCCGTCACCACCCGGGAGAACTGCCGCCATTCCCACTCGCGCGTCCGGATGAAGTGGTCGGTAAAATCGGCCCCAAAAAGCTCCGCTGCCAGCGGAGAAGCCTTCATCGCCTGAGTAGCCTCCCAAAGATTACGGGGCAGCACGCCATTCGCCTTGTTGGCATAACCGCTGCCCACCGTAGCAAAGGTCGTCAGCTTCAGTTTATTCTTCACGCCATAAAGTCCCGACGCCAGGCAAGCCGCCATCGCCAGATAAGGATTGCTGTCCGACCCCACGACCCGGGTTTCGAGCCGGGTGGATGCCGCTCCACCAGGAAGCGCACGCAGCGCCGTCGTCCGGTTGTCGACAGCCCAGGTCAGCGTCGTAGGCGCCCAAGCCCCTTCCACCAGCCTTTTATAGGAATTGACCGTAGGAGCATACATCGGCAGGATATACGGCAGACAATGCAATTGCCCGGCAATATAACTTTCCATCAACGCGCTCATCTTATTCGAAGCAGCCCCATCATAAAAAAGATTCGCCTTCCCATCGGCAGACCAAAGACTCTGATGGACATGCCCGCTGCACCCAGGCAGATCCTCGCTGATCTTTGCCATAAATGTAGGCAGCACACCATGGCGATGCGCGATCTCCTTTACGCCCGTTTTGAACAACACGGCCCTGTCTGCCGCCTCCAGCGCGTCAGCGTACGTAATTGCCGCCTCATAGACACCCGGACCCGTTTCGGTATGAAGTCCCTCCAGCGGCACCCCGAATTTCTTAAGGCTGTCAAAAAGATCATTAAAATAGTCGCTGTTCTGCGACGCCCGCAGGATCGAATAACCAAACATCCCCTTGCTCAACGGCTGCAGATCGGCCAGCGTCCGTATCGGAGCCGCAGCCGCAGGATTGGCGATAAAGTTGAACCACTCGAACTCCTGCGAGAAAAAGGCCTTGTAGCCAAGCCCCGCAGCCTCCCCGATCACCTTTTTCAGCAGTCCTCGCGGACAGACGGGCAAAACAGCCTCCCCGCCGCCAGCAGCCGAACCCGCAGCAGCCTCCCCGCCGCCAGCAGCCGAAGCCGCAGCAGCCTCGCCAACACCTGCACCGCTGCCAGCGGAACCCCCAGCCTCCCCGGCGACCCTAAAATCCGCCAGCAGCATCGGCAGACCATTCTCCCAGGGCACCAGCCGGAAAGTAGCCGGATCAACCACCGCGACCGCATCGGGATAACCCGTATGCCAGCCGGTAAACGTCGCATTGTCATAGGCCTGATCTGCCGCATCCCATCCAAAAACCACATCACAAAACCCAAACCCCTTTTCGGCTATCGACCGGAACTTATCAAAGCTGATGACCTTCCCGCGCAACACCCCATCCACATCCGCTATCGCCAACCGGACCTTTTCGGTCTGACGCTCCGCCAACTGTTGCAACAAGACTGAAAGAGAAACAGGATTACTCATGGGATACACGTTTTACAAAGAAATGGAACCAAATATAACTAAGGCCAAGTATGGAAAAATAGATCACCGATAAATTAATATTCAGGACAATAACGGCAACCAGACAGACAAATGCCGTCACCAGCGCAATTAAAGGGAAGACAGGATATAACGGTACGCGAAAAGGCCGCGCCAGCCCAGGCTCCTTCCTGCGCAAAACCAAAACGGTTATCATCGAAAAGACATACAGCGTCAGCGCCCCCATACAGGAGATCGTGATGATGTCCCCTGTACGATTGGACAACAGCGCGATGATCCCAACCAGCATATTGACAAAAAGCGCATTCACAGGTGTATGCCTGCGGGGATGGACACGCCCCAAAAAAGAAGGCAGGGATCTGGCCCTGCCAAACTCCATACTCACCCTCCCCGCAGCCAGGATGATGCCATGAAAGGAAGCGACCAACCCCATCAACCCGATCGTGATCAACAGATGATAAAGCCAGCCCCCCGATCCTGTAATCCTGGCAAGCGCCAGCGGCAACGGAGAATCTGAAGCAGCCGCTCCCGGAGAAGGATATACGATAGCTTCCCAGCCCGCGACACCGACGGAAGACAGGAAGACCAGGATACAAAGCAGGATCAGCGTCACCAGCGCCGACCCAAAACCAAGCAGGATATTACGCTGCGGCTTCTTCGTCTCCTCGGCGACATTGGCGACGCCTTCCAGCCCAAGAAAGAACCAGATGGCAAAAGGAATGGCCGCCCATACCCCCTTCCATCCATTCGGAAAGGAATTATGCGCGACATTCGACCAGGAAAAATGCGGAAAAGTGATCCCCGAAAACAACAGCAGCTCAAAGACCGCAAAGATCGTCACGATCAGCTCAAACCCGGCCGCCGCCTTTACCCCATACATATTCAGACCGGTAAAAAGAAGGTAGGCCGCAATAGCGATCGTATTGACAGGAATGGCGGGAAAAAAGATATGAAAATAGGCCCCGATAGCAACGGCAATCGCCGGAGGCGCAAACAGAAATTCGATCAACTGCGCCATCCCCGCCAGAAAACCCAGATCCCGGTTCAACCCGCGGGTGGCATAATCAAAGACACCCCCAGCCTTTGGAATGGCACAGGCCAACTCGGTATAAGAAAAAGTAAAAGTGATATACAAGAGGATCGCTCCCGCAGTGGCAATGGCCAGCCCGGCCGTTCCGCCCTCGGCCAGACCAAGATTCCATCCAAAATACATTCCGGAGATAACATAACCCACCCCCAATCCCCACAACATCAAGGGGCCCAGCGTACGGGATAAAGAAGGTCCGGCAGTCTGCAGCGCGGAGGAGCCGGCGTCCTCCTGTACGGAAGAAGTCGTTTCGGACATAAGCAGTTTTCTCTGAAGATAACAAAAAAAGAGCAGGTGGTAGAAACCACCTGCGGGTCACATGAGAAAACTTTCTATAGACAACTTTTTTGAAAGGTCCGGGGTAAGTTGCCTGTAGAGAAAATTCCTTTCCCCCGGAATAAGTTTATGGATAGATGCTAAATTAGAAACTAATTTCCGCTAACGATAGTCAAACTGACTTAAGCGGGAGAATTGAAGGCTTAATGGTCCTTTTAACAGTATGAACGACAGTACATCGGGCAATGCTATGTATACACCACGAAACGCCGCGTCTTTTAACCATCGATTTTGGCATTTACAATAAATTAACTTTTCTTTTCCAGAAGAATTGAACTACTTGCGTCCATTCCCTCTACTACACGACCGTTCGCTGCAACGAACACCCATTTCAAGGAACGCAGGTTCCTGCTACACCCTTTTGCTATAACGTTAAACCAATGACATGACAACGGACTTTCCAGTCCGATCAACAACTGCTATGGATCTTCCTTATCGACCAGACGACAAAGTGGTCAAAGGCTTTGGTATTCCTGCCCTGGGACTGCTGATCCCCTTCTTTTCGGGTCTGGTCAGACCTGGCGGACACGCATGGCCTGCCCTCATCGCCTGTTGCCTTTATTTTATAGCCCTCGTATTTATCCTATGGCAAGGCTGCTTTTACCTGCAGCAAAATATCCGCAAACGATCCGGTCTGACAAACCATTCCTACTATAAAACAATTATAATATTGCTGCTGGTCAATATCGCCTTTTCCTGCAGTATGTCCTTTGCCCTGCTCAGGCTCTGGCAACTGGTCGGACACAATCTGCCGCCCGGCGACGGATCAATAAACCACGCTATGCTGATGCTGGTCGCCGCCACCTGTTTTATAACGATCTTCTACGAGATCTGCTTTCTGCAACAGGAAAGAGTTCGACAGGAAGCCAGACTGCAACAACTGACCATCGAAAAATGCCAGGCAGAACTGGAATCCCTGAAAAGCCAGATCAGCCCGCATTTTATTTTCAACGCCCTCAACACCTTGTCCTTCCTGATCTCGAGAGACCCCGCAAGCGCCAGACGCTACAGCGACACCCTGGCGCATGTCTACCGCTACCTTCTCGGGAACAAACAAAGAGACCTTGTCCTGCTTATAGAAGAGATCGATTTTATACGGCACTATTTCCACCTGTTGAAGATCCGCTACGAAGAAGCGATAGACATGGTCATCGATATACCTGAATCCAGCGCCGAACGTATATTGATCCCGCCCATTTCGCTCCAGACCCTGATCGAGAACGCCATCAAACACAACAACTTCACACCTCGATATCCCTTATCCATCACTGTTTACCTGGCATCGGACTACATCGTTGTTCACAATCCGTTACTGCAAAAATCAAACCCTACGCCAGGCACACAACTGGGCCTGATCAACCTCGACAGCCGATACCGCCTGCTTACCAAACGAACCATCATCATCGAACAACAACAAAATTCCTTTATCGTCAAATTACCCATTATCATTTTTTGAATGACAAAACATTTTTAAGAAACTTTCGTTTCGTTTATTCCATTTGTACAGACGGTAACACAAATAAAAAGGACATGCCTAATTTTATAAAACAAAATCTCGCCAGATGAACGTCCTCATTGTAGAAGATGAACGGCCCGCTCTCGAAAATCTTTTAGATGGACTGAAGGCCGTTGACGAACAGATCAACGTAGTAGCAACCTGCGGAAGCATAAGCGAAGGCGTCCGATGGCTCAGCCAAAACCCGCAGCCAGACTTGCTTTTAATGGATGTGCAACTCCCGGATGGACTCTCTTTCAATATCTTTAAAAGCTGTCCCGTTACCTGCCCGGTCATCTTTACTACGGCCTATGATGAATACATTTCTCAGGCATTTGAATACAGCAGCATCGACTTCCTGCTAAAGCCCGTTAGTCTCGATAGACTAAAGCAGGCTTTATGTAAGTACCACACTTTGCAACATCATTTTACTACGCACCGATTATCAACAAACCCCTTGCCTCCCTTCAACGGATTGGCTGATTTCTTCAACACAACCGCCAATAGCGAAGCACGTAAATCGATTGCAGAAACGCAGGTCGCCGAACGCAGAAAAAGATCCCGTATCCTCGTTCGCAAAGGCACAGAATTTCAGACCGTCCGCGTAGAAGACGCCGGCTATTTTTATACTGAACACAAACTCATTTTCCTGGTTGATAAAGAGAATAGAAAGTACATGGCCGAAACCAGCAATCTTAGCGAGCTGGAAGAAGAACTGGACAACAATCTTTTCTACAGGGCAAACCGAAAGTATATCATCAATGCGAATTACATCCGCCGTTTCAAACCATTGGAACGCAGTAAAATAAGTGTAGAGCTGACCCTTCCGGTCGATGAAGAGATCATCATCAGCCAGGAGAATTCTGCTTCGTTCAAGAAATGGATCGCGGAAGGCTGAGCGTGCCAGCAAGCCGCCGCCACGATGGCAAACGCGGAATGCTAAAACAATAACAAAAAGGAACTTCCAACGCCTTCCGTAGACTGCACCTGGATCGTTCCCCTGTGCAATAAAAGGATCTGCTTACAAAGCGACAAACCAATCCCGCTGCCCGTCTTCTTTGTGCTAAAGAAGGGGATAAAGATATTGTCCATCACCTCCGGCGACATCCCCTGCCCGTTATCCGATACTTTGATCACCGGCTTGCCATTGGGCTGCGCATAAGCGGAAAGTGTAAGCAAAGGCTCCGGTCTCTCCTTTACGGCATCGATGGCATTGACGACAAGATTGATCAACACCTGCTCGATCAGATTCGCATCGACCTCAAGCATCAGATCGGTATCGGTGAGCAGGATGTCCATCTCGATATTCTTCTGCAACAACGTCGGTTCCATCAGCACGTGCAGGGTCTCGAACAGGTCGCGGGCATATACGCGGGAAAGATTCAGCGTCGTGATCTTGTTAAGGCTCCGATAGGTCTCGGCAAATTTGAGCAGCCCTTCACTCCGCTTGCGGATCGTACCAATCCCCAACTCCAGATCTTCCAGCGCACCAGGCTGATTTGACAGTATACGGGCCGACTCCTGCAGCCGGTATAGCATCGTCTCGGCCAGCGAAGAGATCGGCGCGACAGAGTTCATGATCTCGTGCGTCATCACGCTCAACAGACGCTGCCAGGATTTAGCTTCGGTCTCTTCGAGGGCTTCGTTAACATCCTGGAAAGCAACCAGTTTATAAATGCGCCCATCCGTTGAAAAAGCAGTGGCGCTCATCAGTGTCTTAAAGACACTTTTATCTTTTGTCAGCGCATTGGTCAGCGAGATGATCTTGCTGTCGCCCGGACGAAGGTTCAGTATCTCCTGGTAGAGCGCGCCGTCCCTTCTTTCCAGCGAAGAGATCGTTTTCAGATAGGGAACCCCCAACATATTCTTGAAAGATTCGTTCATCCAGCCGATCTCGCCCGTCTCACGCTCATACGATAAGATCCCCGTGTTGACCAATTCGAGGATCTTCTGCAGGTATTGATACTGGGTCTCTTTTTCCCGGCTGATCAGCTTGAAGGTCGAATTGATCTCGTTAAATCCCTGACGCAGCGACTGCAGCTCAAGCGGAGCTTCCTTTACGTCGAAATGCCGCGAGAAATCCCGATAATGGATGGACTCCACGAACTGATCCACTTCCAGCTGGGCCTTGCGGTGAAAGTTGTAAAAGTCCACCAGCTGGTAGATGATCACAGGCACCAGTGAGGCCAGATAAGGGTAAAGGCCTTTTACCAGCAGAAAGGAAGCCAGCGATAACGTCAGAAACATAAAAAGCACCCGTATAAGGATCCTTTCCTGGTATCGTTTGAAGATCATATGTCATATTTGCTCAGCCTCCGGTACAACGCCGTTCGCGTAAGACCCAATTCTTTGGCTGCTTTGGAGATATTGCCGTTGTGCTTTTCAATCACTTTCAGGATCGCATTCTTTTCGATCGTGCTCAGCTTCAGTTCCTGCGGCTCTTCCATCTGGACCGGCGCCGATTCGATCGGAGAGAAGAAGATTTCCTTCGCCTGCAGCACATCCCCTTCCGCCATGATCACCGCACGCTCGATAGTGTATTGTAATTCACGGACATTTCCAGGATAGTGATACGACTTCAGTTTTTCGATAGCCCTGGCGTCAAATTCATGCTGCGGCTTCATGTATTTGTTGCTATAGATGCGGTCAAAATGCTTGGCCAGGAGCACTATATCCTCCTCTCTTTTTCGAAGCGGCGGCACCATGATCTCCACCGTGTTGATGCGGTAGATCAAATCCTTACGAAATTTGTTCTCGTTGGCCAGTTCATTCAAAGGAACGTTGGTCGCACAGATCAGCCGGATATCTATCGGCGTGGATAGATTGGCGCCCAACCGGGTAACCTGCCTGTTCTGCAGCACGGTAAGCAGCTTGGCCTGCTGATGCAGACTGATATTGCCGATCTCATCCAGGAAAAGGGTACCGCCGTTACCCGATTCAAACCGCCCTACCCGATCCTCCCGGGCATCGGTGAACGCCCCCTTCTTATGCCCGAACAGCTCGCTTTCGAATAATGTCTCCGTCAAAGCGCCGACGTCGACTTTTATATATGGCTTTTCCGCCCGCAGCGAATGCTGATGGATAGCTTTAGCGATCAGATCCTTACCGGTACCATTCTCCCCAAGTATCAGGATGTTGGCGTCGGTAGGCGCAATCTTCTTTAATTTGAAAAAGATATCCTGCATGATCTCCGACTCCCCCAGCAGCTCCGAACCGATGACAGAATCGGTGAAATCTTCCTTGCCCCCGGACTTCTTTGAATCGTTCTTGCGCAGGGCTTCCTTGATCGTAGTGATCAGCCGCTCGTTATGCCAGGGCTTGACGACAAAATCTGCCGCCCCTTCCTTAAGAGAGCGAACGGCTAAATCGATATCGCCATAAGCCGTGATCATGATCACCGCAGCGGTGGAACCAAATTCTTTTATCTTCCGAAGCCAAAAAAGCCCTTCATTACCCGTATTGATCGAGCTGTTGAAGTTCATATCCAGCAGGATAAGGTCAAAGGAACGTTTGGAAAGGATCGAACGAAGATTCTCCGGATTTTTTTCCGTTACAACATCCGCCGCTTCCGTCTTTAAAAGCAGGCGAACAGCGGTCAGTACATCCGGATCGTCGTCAACAGCCAGAACATTGGCATTCTTCAGGTTCATATAAAAAAGTTTGTAAATATGCAACAGTCGAGACATTCCCGTGTCCTTAACTGCGGTTTAATGGAATCTTCCCTAACTACAAGTATACCCTAAATATAAAAACATGGCAATTAATTTTTTATACAAAAATGCCACAAGAGGCAACTGTATCAAAAGCGGACAGTTCTTGTATCGAAAATGAACTATAAAAGCACAATTAACGGTCTAACCATTTGTAAATCACAGTGATTGTAATTCTGGCATGTGTTTGATAGAGTACCGGATGGAATTTTTTCTCATGTGTAGCCCGCCTGTATCTTCATACTGGGTGGTCTTTTTAAAAACAAAACGGTCAATCAAACAAATTTAAAATTTCAAAAATGGTGGACATAGTCAGACCTAAGAAAAAATGGACAACCAAACGCCTGATGACGATAGCCGGGATCGCAGCCTTAGCCTTTCTGATCGTTGGAAGCTTTTACTTTACTTCTGGAAAATCGAAACTGAACGTTGATTTAGAACGTATTACTATAAGCGAGGTCACTAAAGGACCCTTTCAGGAATCCATTCCTCAAAATGGCACCGTATTACCCCTGACGACTATTTACCTGGTAACACCGGACGGCGGACGCGTGGAAGAGAAGTATGTAGAAGATGGCGCCATCCTGAAAAAAGGCGATCCGATCCTCAGGTTATCCAATACCGACCTCGAGCTCAACCTTTCACAGCAGATGACAAATGTCAGCTCGATGCTTGCACAAACCCAGCTGAGCCGGGTCAACGCCGATCAGAATACGGTCAGCAAACTGAACCAGATGGCGGACGTAGAAAGCCTCTATAAAGAAGCCGAACGGATTTATACACTCGACAAACGCCTCTACGCACAGAAAGTGATAGGCCTGCAGGAATACAAGCAGGCTGAAAATAACTACAACTACTATTCGCAGAAAAGACAACTGACCATGCAGATCCTGCACCAGGACTCGCTGTCCCGTACCGCCCAGGAAAACCAGGACAAACAGTCTTACAACAGAGCGCAGCAGACACTGGGTATTCTGCAGACAAAGGTTAGCGGTCTTATTATCCGTGCCCCAAGAGATGGTCAGCTGACTTCGCTCGACGCTGAGATCGGCCAGTCGAAGACCGCCGGCTATTCCCTCGGTCAGCTCGACGTGCTCGATGGGTTCAAGGTCCGTCTGTCCGATATCGACGAACACTATATCAACCGCGTATTCACCGGCCTGACAGGCACATTTACGTTTAATGATACGCTTTATAAGCTGAAGATCACCAAGGTCTATACACAGATCGTCGCCAGCCGGTTCCAGGTCGACATGAACTTTGTCGGCCCCGTTCCGAAGGGCATCCGGAAAGGCCAGACCCTGCAGATCACATTGGCGCTCAGCGACGTCAGAACAGCCGTAATGGTTCCAAAAGGCGGCTTCTTCCAGCAGACAGGCGGCAACTGGATCTTTAAGGTCAGTGATGATGGAAAGACCGCTTATCGGCAGGACATACAGCTCGGAAGTATGACCACAGACTATTACGAAGTCCTTTCCGGTTTGAAACCCGGAGACAAAGTCATAACTTCCAGCTATGAGAACTACGGAAATATGCAGGAACTGGTGTTGAAAAAATAACGGCGGTAATGACGACCCGACTGTAACATTCATTTATTCCTTAGCGTCCATAAAAAAATGCAAACCATGAAATTAAAACTCCTCTACACCCTCGGTCTGGTCCTCTGCGCGAGTACCTTCGGACTGTCGAATGAATGCTCGCAGCACGAGCACTCCAGGGCCGCCGCCGATTCCGCGCCCCGGATGACTGTACCGGTCCGAAAAGAAGAGGAAACCAAGACGCAGCCAGTGAAACAGCCGCTGTCTTCCTATCCGATCATCAGACTCTTATATATATAAAAACAAACAAGAATCACCTAAACAGCTCATATCATGATCAAGATCTCCGATCTCCAAAAGACCTACCGAACCGAAGAGGTCGAAACCATCGCGCTGAACAAGCTCAGCTTCGAGGTTAAAGAAGGCGAATTCGTCTCTGTGATGGGACCTTCCGGATGTGGCAAATCCACTCTGTTGAATATTCTCGGTCTGCTAGACGATCCCGATGGCGGCAGCTTCCTGTTCAATGGCACCGAAGTCGCACACTTCAACGAACGGAAAAGAGCAGATCTGCGTAAAAGGAATATAGGTTTCGTCTTCCAGTCCTTTAACCTGATCGATGAGCTGACGGTATTCGAAAACGTCGAACTGCCGCTGATCTATCTCGGCGTAAAAGGCCCCGAAAGAAAACAACGCGTTGAGGTGGTTCTCGACAAAATGCAGATCATGCACCGTCGCAATCACTACCCTCAACAACTCTCCGGTGGTCAGCAACAGCGTGTTGCCGTCGCCCGCGCCGTAGTCAATAACCCCAAGCTCATCCTTGCGGATGAACCTACCGGTAACCTCGACTCCTCCAACGGGAACGAAGTAATGCAACTGTTGACCGACCTCAACGAACAAGGTACCACCATCATCATGGTTACCCACTCCGAACACGATTCCCGTTATAGCCACCGGATCATCCGCATGCTGGATGGTCAGACGGTAACGGAAAATATACTGATCTAAGCTGTTTATTATAAGACCGGGAGAACTTTGGCTCTCCTGGTCCTATTGATCGTTGTCCATTTCCAACTTCAGCCGGCAGCCAACCTTCCTTTAATGGGTCAATAATGACCATAAAACATTCCTATGTTTAGAAATTATCTAAAGATTGCGTTCCGCAGTCTGGCCCGGTACAAATTCATCTCCTTTATAAACCTCTTTGGCCTCACCATCGGCCTGTCCTGCTGTCTGATCATCCTCACCTATCTTGTCAACGAGACCAGCTACGACAAGTTCAATAAGAAAGCAGACCGTATTTACCGCATAACCCGCAGCTTTAACAACGACCAGGGCATCGTTTCCCTCCATCTCAGCGCCGTAGCCCCGCCGATTGCTCCGCTGATGCAAAACGATTTTCGGGAAATCGAAAAAATTACCAGGCTCCTCCCCGCAGGAACGACGCCCGTCCGCTATGGCGACAAATTGTTCAACGAGCAGAATGTCGCGTTTGCTGACAGCAACCTGCTCGGGGTTTTCGATATCAAACTGCTGAAAGGTTCCCCTCGTACCGTGCTGTCAGAACCCTACACCGCCGCGATGACACCGGAAGCAGCCCACAGATATTTTGGTGATACTGATCCAATGGGTAAAGTGATCCGGCTGAACAACAGGATCAACGTCACGGTCACCGGCATCTTCTCTCCTCTTCCGCCAAACAGCCACTTTCATAGCCCGATCCTGTTGTCCTTTTCTACACTGGAAGATAGCACCATCGTGGGAAAAAGGGAATTGGAGAACGACTGGGGCGGCAATGCTTTTTACACCTATCTGCTGCTCCCGGAAAAGTATAATGCCCGCAGCCTGGAAGCAAGGCTGCCGGCGTTTCTGGACAGGCATATGGCAGAACCTGGTACAGCCGCCAATAACATGCCCTCCCGATTCACAAAGCTCTACCTGCAGCCGCTGAAAGATATCCATCTGCGTTCCCATCTCGATGATGAATACGAGGAGAACGGCGACATCAACCGAGTCTATATTTTTAGCGCCATCGCGCTTTTTATCCTCATCATCGCTTGTATCAATTATATGAACCTGTCAACGGCGCGCTCCTCGCTTCGCGCCAAAGAGATCGGCATCCGCAAGGTTTCAGGGGCTCTCCGCACAGAGATCATCCTGCAATTCCTCAGCGAATCGACGCTGCTTTCCTACGTAGCCATGCTGCTGGCCCTGGGACTTACCTGGCTGACACTTCCCATGCTAAACAACCTGACAGGTTTAAATCTGTCTGCAGTCAGTCTTGCAAAACCATTGATCATAACGCCATTAATACTCACGCCCCTGGCCGTTGGCATCCTTTCGGGACTCTATCCCGCCTTTATCCTTTCTTCCTTCCAGCCTTCCAAAGTATTAAAGGGGCTGTTCAAGGTCTCCGGCGGCAACCTCAGCCTGCGCAAAGCCCTGGTCGTCGTGCAATTCAGCGTATCCATCGTACTGCTGATCTCAACCGTAGTGATCTTCCGCCAACTACATTATATCCAGAATGCCTCTCTCGGATTCAATAAGGACCACATCCTTGTGATGAACTATAACGAAGGGCTGGATAAAAATTTCGAAGGCTTCCGAAACGCGCTGCTGGAAGACCCGCATGTCGTCTCCGCCGCTCTCAGCAGCCGTATTCCCAGCGGCAGACTGCTGGACTACCAGGACGCAGCAACCGAAAGCGGAGACTCTCTTCGTCCCATCAGCGCCAATATAAAATACCTGAAGGTCGACCAGGACTTTTTAAAAACCTATGGCATACCCATCCTCGCCGGCCGGGATTTCTCACGGCAATACGCCACCGATTCGACGGGCTTCGTGCTCAACGCAGCCGCCACCCGGGCTTTGGGATTGCCCCATCCGCAGGATCTGGTCGGAAAAAGTTTCCGATATGGCGACACCAAAGGAAGAGTCATCGGCATCATGGGCGATTTCAATTTCGAATCGATGCACCAGGCCATCCTCCCCATGATCCTTGCCGTTCCAGGCGGCCAGAACAGCAGAAAATACAGCCATCTTTCGATAAAGATCGCGGGAAACGATGCAGCAGGCGCCATCGCCCATATAGAAGCGGTATGGAGAAGATATGTGCCGGAAATCCCCTTCGAATATAATTTCCTGGACGAGAAATTTGACCGGCTCTACCAGAGTGAACAAAGACAAGGATCACTGTTCACCACCTTCTCCGGTATCGCGATCTTTATCGCCTGCCTGGGTTTACTTGGTCTCTCCGCCTTCTCTATCTCCCAGCGGATAAAAGAGATTGGCGTAAGAAAAGTGCTCGGCGCCAGTACGAAACAGATCGTCCAGCTGCTGTCGGCAGATTTCCTGAAGCTGGTGGCCATCGCAGCCGCCATCGCCTGCCCCATCGGCTGGTTCCTGATGCATGGCTGGCTGCAGGATTTTGCGTACCGGACATCCATCTCCTGGTGGATCTTTCTGGCAGCAGGCGCATTGGCTGCCACAGTAGCCCTCATCACCATCAGCGTTCAGGCAGTCCGGGCCGCGATGTCTAACCCGGCAAAGAGCCTCAGAAGCGAATAACCGATCAACCTTTAATCGAATAGACTATATTAAATTATGAAAGCGTCCCTCAAACTCGCCTTACGTCACTTTAAGCAATACCCGGCCTTTTCCCTGATCAACCTGGGAGGACTAGCCATCGGTATCGCCGCCTCATTCATCCTCTTGATCTATTCTCAACGGGAACTGAGCACCGACAAAAACTTCAAAGACGCGGACAAGATTGCAAGGATCGGGACCAACTTTTTTAATATGGGGCCATTCGCCGCCAGCCAGGCAATGCTTTCCGACGTCGCCCGGCAATCCTGTAAAGACGTAGCAGCAGCCACCGCCATCGATGTAGAGCGGTCAATACCCGTTCGCCTGAACAGGCAGGACAGGGCATTTACAGGGATTCAAGCCTATGATATCGATTCTTCTTTTTTCTCTGTCTTTTCCTATACCGCAGTAAAAGGCAGCATCCCGGACAAAGGTCTTCAACCCGGACAGGTCATCCTTTCGGAAGCAAATGCCAGACGCTTTTTTGGCAGCCAGGATCCGATCGGGAAAACCCTGCTGATCGGGAAAACAATGACGCCCTGCACCGTCGTTGCCGTACTGGAGCAATCTTTTGAAAAATCGCACCTGGACGCGCAATTGCTGATGGCCCGGACACCAAACGCCTCCGCAAACCTGGGCAACTGGCAATCCATTGACCTTTATAATTATGTCAAACTAAAACCGCAGGGCTCTTTAGCAGGCCTGCACAGCTGGCTCGAAGAGCTTCGCCGGAGGGTAGTCTATCCTTCGATCCAGACATCCGACAATTATACAACCTGGGCCAACAGCCCCACAACGGTATCCTTTATCGTACAACCGCTGAAAGAGATCTATTTCAGCAATGACGTAAAATTTGACATCAGCCCCGGCGGTAACCTCACTCAGGTAAAACTGCTCGGCGGGATCAGTCTGCTGCTCATCCTGCTGTCTATCGTCAACTATATCAACCTGGTCACCGCAAGATCTTCGGTCCGCGCCAAAGAGATCGGAATGAAAAAGACCTTCGGCGCTTCCCGCAGACAGCTTATTGCGCAGATCTTACAGGAATCAGTCATCTTCAGCGCTTTGGCAATGCTGTTAGCCTGCGGTCTGATCCAGGCCATCCTTTTTTTATATCAGTATTCTACCGGGGCAGAACTGACAGGACCTATTCCCTTCCTTTCGGCCAATTATATCTGGCTGGCGCTGTTTTCCCTGCTGGTTGGTTTCCTGGCAGGCGCCTATCCCGCCCTGTATCTCACGGGCATGGGCAATCCGCTTGTCATCCGCAGCACATCAGGCAGCGGGAAAAACAACGCCCGCATCCGCAATGGGCTGGTCGTTCTGCAATTCGTCATCGCCACAGGCCTGCTCTTTGTATCCTTTGTCGTATACAGCCAGCTGCAGTATATGAAAAACAAAGACAAAGGCTTTCGTTCCGAGGGCCTGCTGCTGGTAGAAAACATCGATTCGCTGAAAGAGAGAGTACGGGCCTTTCAAAAACTGGTCGAAACGCAGGCACAAGTCGTCGCAACCAGCTTCTGTCAAAGAACGCCGGGCGGCGCCTCGATCTCTATGGGTACGTATAAGACCTCGGCCATGCCCCAGTTCATGACCATCCAGGAATTCCCCGTCGACGATCGCTATATCGAAACGATGGGAATGCACCTCATGGCCGGCCGGAACTTCCAGAAAGATCTGCTGTCCGATACCAACTCACTTATCCTGAACGAATCCGCCGTCGCCGCGCTCGGTCTCTTTGACCCGGTAGGCAAACTGATCAACGGCGCCCAGCGCGTGATCGGTGTCGTAAAGGATTTCAACTATTCCTCCTTTCACGAAAAGATAGGCCCTGCAATCCTTAAATACTCGACGGGCGGAAGAAGATCAGCGACGCTGGCCATCCGCCTCCGCGGCGGCAATACGACAGCCTTTATCAACTGGCTGCAAAAAACCGGTAAAGAGTTTATGCCCGACGATCCGTTGAGGATCGTTTTCCTCGACGATAACTTCGCCCGGCTGTCCAGAAAAGAAGAACTGCTCGGAAAGACCATCACCTTCTTTACGATCCTGGCCATTTCCCTGGCAACACTGGGACTCATCGGTCTTACCTTATTTACGATCGAACGACGGACAAAAGAGATCGGCATCCGAAAAGTACTGGGAGCAGACAGGCTCAGCATCCTTAGACTGGTGTCAAAAGATTTTATCCGTCTTGCCCTGATCGCCTCGCTGATCGCATTGCCGACCAGCTGGTGGCTGATCAACCGATGGCTGAACAACTTCGCCTACCGGATACGAGTGGGTGCGGGACTCTTTATGACGACGGAAGCGCTGATCCTGGCACTTGCCTTTGTAGTGATTGCCCTGCTGACACTTAAGACATTGGCCGCAGACCCGGTAAAGAATCTCCGCTCTGAATAGATAATCCTGTATCGAAACCGGACAGTTCTTGTATCAAAAACGGACTGCAAATGGCGCAATACGTTCATAACAAACTAAATCACAACGTTTTGCATACTGGCATACGATTGAAAGGAAGAGGTAAACCCAACAACAATGATCAAAACGTATTTTACGATGGCCTTTCGTGCGTTCCGGCGCCAGAAAGCATTCTCGCTGATCAATATCTTAAGCCTTGCGATAGGGATCAGCGCAGCCCTCGTGATCTACCTGGTCGTTCAATACGACTATAGCTTTGATCGTTGGGAAAAAAATGGCCCCCTGACCTACCGCATCGTTTCAGAGCAGGATTTTTCCGTTAACCCGATGTATATGGGAGGCGTGCCGGAGCCGCTCACCAGCGCGGTCCGTAAGGATCTGGCAGGAATAGCAGAAGCCACGCATTTTTATACCTTCGGGCTCAGCAATGCAGTCATACCGGGTCCGCATCCTGTCCCTATAAAGGTTAATGGAAAGAATATCTTCGTCGACAGCCAGTACTTCCGCGCCTTTGACGACTATCAGTGGCTGGCCGGTTCGGATGCACAACTTTCACAACCATCCCGCGTCGTACTCTGCGAGAGCCGGGCAAAGATCTACTTTCCGGGACTCACACCGGAACAGACGATCGGCAGGGTCATCGTTTACCAGGATAGCATTCCCTGCACCGTTGCAGGCGTGGTAAAAGACCCTTCACACAATACGGAACTCAATTTTGACGAATTTGTTTCGCTTCCGACCATGGGATATTCTGGTTTTAAAGACATGTACACAAAACCAACCTGGGGCGCTACGACATCGAACTCTCAGTGCTTTATCCGCCTTATACCAGGCATAAAGCCTGAGCAGCTGGAGCAAGGTCTGGTTACCCTTCGAAAAAAATATCAGCCATCGGATACGCTTACCAGTTACCACCTGCAATCTTTGGCGGATCTTCATTTTACCTCTCCCTATAACAGCCTGAACAACCGCCAGGCCAGCAGAGCGACTTTAAAGAATCTGATCATGCTGGCAGCTTTCCTGGTCCTGCTGGGCTGTGTCAATTTTATTAATCTGACAACAGCGCAGGCGGGGCAAAGAGCAAAAGAGATCGGCATCCGTAAGACCATGGGCGGAACGCTTCGCCAATTGAGGGGACAATTCCTCACAGAAGCCATCCTGCTAACCTCCGTCAGCGGGATAGTATCATTGCTGGTCACTCCGCTGCTGCTGCGTCTTTTCTCTGCTTATCTCCCTGCAGAGATGCACGTCAGGATATTTCACCGGCCCGACCTGTTGATCTTTCTTGCCCTGTTGATCCTGGTCATCGGTTGCCTGGCAGGCTTTTATCCGGCATTGGTGCTCTCTTCCTTCAACCCTGTACAGGCCCTGAAGAACCAGTCTTTGTCTATAAAGACAACGACCCGCCAGGCCTTGCTGCGCAAAAGCCTCATGGTATTTCAATTCATGACCGCACAGATCTTTGTGATCGGCGCATTCCTGATCAGCAACCAGATAAGCTTCTCCATCGACTCGGATCTTGGCTTTAAAAAAGACGCTATTATCGATTTCTCCATTCCCTATTCGATAACAAAGGATGATCAGGCGACAAGAGATCAGCTCGGGGAAAGGCTGCGGCATCTTCCTGGCATCGCAGGCGTATCCGTAGCAAGCGAACCGCCCTCCTACGCGAACGGGTGGTCGGCAATGAGCACTACGTATTTTGACGGGAAGAAGAACATCGATATCAATGCTCACATAAAACCAGTCGACACCGCCTATTGCCGCCTCTTTGGACTAAAAGTGCTGGCAGGAACTTATATAATACCAGCAGACTCTCAGCAGCAGGTGATCATCAACGAAACCCTGATGCACATGATGAACATCAAAGAACCGCAGCAGGCGATCGGAAAGACGTTTGGCAACAATCACGTTGCCGGCGTGGTAGCCGACTTTCGGAACAATTCCACCCACAACGCGATCGACCCTATTTTCCTGAGAGCCGACGCGAAGAACCGGTGGGCCTTTCACATCGAACTGGTCAAGAAGCCATCCGCCTGGCCCGCAATCATAAAACAGATCGAGGCAGCCTATAAGGAGACTTATGCTGACGCTTCTTTCTCCTATACCTTTTTTGACGAGTCCATCGCGAAAATGTATGACTACGATGTAAAAGTGCTCCACCTGGTCTGGTGGGCAATGGCCATCAGCACGTTTATAAGCAGCATCGGCCTGCTGGGACTCGTTACCTGGTCGATCCGTACGCGGACAAAAGAGATCGGCATCAGAAAGGTATTGGGAGCCACAATGACAAACCTTGTTGCCATCTTATCAAAAGAATTCGTAAAATTGATTGTCATAGCCTTCCTGATCGCTATTCCGCTGGCCTGGTGGCTGACGGTAAAATGGCTGGAGGATTTCGCCTACCGGGCGCCCTTTAAATGGTGGATATTCCCCGTCAGCGGCCTGGCGATGACGGCAGCAGCAATGCTCCTCCTAAGCCTGCGAACGATCAAAGCAGCAATGGCCAACCCGATAGACAGCCTGCGAACGGAATAATAATAATTGTAACACACGCTAATCAAACAAAAATGATAGAACTCAAGCGCATCTCTAAATGGGTCAATGTTGGCGGAAAGCCCAATTTCATTTTGAAAGATATCAATCTGGAGATAAAAGAAGGGGAATTCGTATCCATTATGGGACCATCCGGCTCGGGTAAATCCAGCCTTTTGAATATCATCGGTATGCTGGACGATTCTTCCGAAGGTGAATATTTCTTCCTTGGAAACGCAGTCCATTCATTAAAGGAAAAACAACGTTCCAATCTCTATAAGCAATACATCGGTTTTGTGTTCCAGGCTTATCACCTGATCGACGAACTGACCGTCTACGAAAACATCGAGACGCCGCTGATCTATCAGAACATCAAGGGTTCTGAACGTCAGGCCATGGTAGCGGACATCCTCGACCGGTTCCAGATCGTCGGCAAAAAAGACCTCTTTCCTACGCAGCTATCGGGTGGACAACAACAACTCGTCGGGATCGCCCGCGCACTGATCGCCAAACCAAAACTACTGCTGGCAGACGAACCGACCGGAAACCTCAACTCCCGTCAGGGAGAAGAGATCATGGATCTCTTTAAGCAGCTGAATAACGAAGGCGTCACGATCATCCAGGTCACGCACTCTGAAAAGAACGCCGGCTATGGTTCCCGAATCATCAACCTGCTGGACGGCAGAATAGAAAACAGCAATTAATCCATGCCCGGATACTTTAACAACGTCATTATGCGACATCCCAAAATACTTTTCTTATTGGCGGCCCTATCCCTGCGATTAACGCAGGCAGATGCACAGGACGCCACCGGCGCACACGATAAGTCCGGTGTCACCGATATCGGCAGCGTCCTGCCGCTGAAGCAGGCCGTCGATATCGCGATAAAAAACAACCTGCTGATCAACCAGGCCGACATCGCCCTCGAAACGCAAAAACTGGCGATGAACCAGGCCTATGATAATATGCTGCCCTATATCAGCGGCGCCGCCAGCCAACAGATCGGTTTTGGCCGTACACTGAACTCTTACGACTATACCTACGTTAACCAGGTTCAGACCGGCAGCTATACGGTGTCAGGCAACCTGACCCTGTTCAGCGGTCTGCAGATCCAGAACAATATCCGCTACAACCGCAATCTGTACAACGCCAACAAACTCGACCTCCAGCAACAAAAGGACAATATCACACTTAACGTCATCCTGGCCTATCTGCAGGTACTTAGCAGCATAGATCAGCTGGCTATAGCCCGCGAACAGGCAGACGTGGACAAACGTCAGCTCGACCGCCTCGATACGCTTAACCAATCCGGCGCCCTGCTGATCCTGTCCAACCTGTCCGATCTCCAGGGACAATACGCGTCCGACCAGGTCAATATCACAACAGCCGTCAACACACTGGAAACCGCTAAGGTCAACTTGTTCGCGCTGCTGAACGTGCCCTACAAAAGAGACGTGGAATACGAAAAGACGCCAGCCTCACTCGAAGTCAGCGAAGAAAACCAGGCCTCCGACAGTATCTATAGGATCGCCCTCCAGATCATCCCCAACATCAAGTCGGCAGATCTGAAAGAAAAGGCTTATGAAAGAGCACTGTCGGCCGCAAAAGGCGCCTACTACCCCACTTTGTCCTTCTATGGCGGTATCGGAACCAGCTACTACAGCCTGGCCTATACACAGAGTCCTACCACGCTGACCACAGGCGTAAAAACGGGCGATTATGTAAATGTAGGCGGTACCAATGTCGATGTACTGGAAGACGTCCAGAACTATAGCAACAAGAAAATGTCCTGGGGCGACCAGTTCTCCAACAACAAACAGTCTTATATCGGGCTTCAGTTGAACGTTCCCATCCTCAATTACCTGAGAGCACGCAATGGCGTCAAGCAGGCGCGGATCAACGTAAAGAATGCGCAGATCAATGCCAACAACGCCAAGCTCACCCTTCAGCAAAATGTCGAACTGGCTTACCAGAATATGATCGCATCCTATAAGACCTATAAGTCTTATATCGATGAAGTGGAAGGATACAAAGAATCCTTCCGGATAACCGAGATCCGGTTCAACGAAGGGGTAATCACCTCTGACGTCTATCTGTTGGCAAAGAATAATATCGACAGGGCCACGACCAACCTGGCCGCCGCAAAGTATACCTATATCTTCCGGACAAAAGTGCTGGATTATTACCAGGGTAAGCTAAGCGTACAATAACAACTCACTCTCTATAAAAAAGGCGACACTTATGTGTCGCCTTTTTTATGAGCCCATCATCCATTCCCCAAGGAGAACGCCGATCTTTTTGCCCTCCACGATAAATCCATCATGCCCAAAAACGGAATCGATCTCCTTCAATGTCGCATTGGGCATTTGCTCCGCCATATGCCGCTGTTCAGCCAGCGGGCAGAGAATATCACTGGTCACCCCGATCAGCAGCGTCTCCTGTGTAATACTTTTCAGCACGGAATTCAGGTCTCCTCCACGGCCGCGGGCCAGGTTATGACTGTCCAGAGCCTTGGTAAGGATCCAATAGGAGAATACGTTGAACCGTTCGACAAGCTTATCGCCCTGGTGGTTGATATAGGATGACGCCTTGAACCCATCCAGTTTTTCGCTGTCATGATCGGTCTGCTTCTGCACCATGATATTGTAGTTGCGATAGGTCAGCATACCGATGGCGCGGGCCGCCTTCAGCCCTTTTGCCCCGGCATCCGGCCGGAAGTCACGCCAGCTGCAGTCGGCTTCTATCGCCAGCCGCTGCGCCGTATGGATCGCGATGCCCCAGGCGCTTTCTGCAGGAGACGTGGCGATCAGGAACAGCTTCCCGATGAGGTCTTTTTCCATGACGCACCACTCCAAAGCCTGATAGCCGCCCATACTGCCGCCCATCAACAGATAGATCTTTTCGATACCCAGGTGCTCACGCAAAAGGATATGCGCCCGGACCATGTCGCGGATCGTCAGCTGCGGAAACCGGCTATAATATGGCTCGCCCGGTTCGACACTATCCGCCCCGTCGCCAGACCCGCTCACCGCAGCCCTTCCAGGCTCGCCCGGTATCCTGTTTCCCGGCATTTCCGTCAAAGGTCCCGAACTGCCATAGCAGGAGCCCAGGATGTTGGCACAAACGATAAAATACTTTTCCGGGTCGATCGGCGTCTCCGCCCCAACCACACCCGGCCACCAGCCGGCCACATCCGAGTTGGCCGTCAGGGCATGACAAACCCATACCACATTGCTCTTATCCGCATTTAGCCGGCCATACGTATGATAAGCCACGGTAACGGCAGGCAGGGCCCCCCCGCCTTCCAGCAAAAAGGGTTGGTTAGACGTAAAATAATTCATGAAGCCATTTCTCAATTTCGATGCAAAATAAGTGCAAGACCGCCGTAACTTTGCAAAAATCTTTATTGCATGATACAGATTCATCTCGACAGGGTAAATGGGGATTTTGGATTCGAGGCCACAGACGCAACAGGACATACGGTAAGAATGGACAGCAACCCGGAATCCGGCGGCGAAGATTTTGGCGTCCGCCCTATGCAAATGCTCCTGATGGGCCTTGGAGGATGCAGCGGCATCGATATCGTATCGATCCTCAAAAAGCAGCGCCAGACCATCGAAAGCTTTAAAATGGACATCGGCGGCGAACGCGAAAAAGAGAAGGAACCCTCCCTCTGGGAAACCATCCACCTTCATTTTTGGCTGACCGGGAAGATCGACCCCGACAAGGCAAAAAGAGCCTGCGAACTTTCCATGGACAAGTATTGCTCCGTGGCAGCCACCCTGAAAGCCGCGCATGCCAGCTTTAGCTGGGAAGTATCCGTCAACGGCCAATCTTTCTATTCGACCCGGTCCGCACAACAACTTTCATAATTCATCCCGGTGATCGGCCCCAGCCGGGACCGGTCACCATATACCTCCATTTATGTCCCATCGTATCACAAAAGCCATCCGTATCCGCTCGGACCGGACTGCGGACCGCGAACATTCCTCCCCCGTCTATCTGACCAGCAGCTTCGCTTTCGACGACGCCGAACAGATGCGGGCCACTTTTGCCGACGAAAACGATGACTATATTTATACCCGGTTCAGCAATCCTACCGTCCAGGAGTTTACCGATCGCCTCGTAGCGCTGGAAGGCGCCGAAGACGGATTTGCCACCGCATCCGGTATGAGCGCCATCGTAGCCTCCTTCCTCAGCTTCTTGAAGAAAGGCGATCACCTGCTGGCCTGCAACGCGATCTTCGGCAGCACACACACCGTCATCACAAAATTTCTACCTAAATACGGGATAGAATATACCTACGTAGATGCGACCGACACCAGCAAATGGGAAGCAGCCATCCAACCCAATACCAGGATGCTTTACCTCGAGTCTCCAACCAACCCGGGTCTTGACATCGTCGATCTGGCCGCTGCAGGCAAAATTGCCAAAAAGCACAACCTGATCTTTAATGTCGACAACTGCTTTGCTACGCCCATAGGACAAACTCCCATCGACTTCGGAGCCGATCTGGTCGTCCATTCCGCCACAAAATGGATTGACGGACAGGGCCGCGTGCTCGGCGGCGCCATCGTTGGCAGAAAAGACCTGATCAAGGAAATTTATGCCTTCTGCCGCAGCACAGGCCCCGCACTCTCCCCCTTTAACGCCTGGGTGCTGAGCCGCAGCCTCGAAACCCTCGACGTCCGGATGGAAAGACATTCCTCCAATGCCCTGTATATTGCTGAAAGACTGGAAGGCCATGAAAAACTCAGCTGGCTGAAGTATCCCTTCCTGCCCAGCCACCCCCAGTACGCAATCGCCAAATCGCAGATGAAGAATGGCGGCGGCATCCTTTGCTTCGAACTTAAGGGAGGCCTGCAGGCCGGACGCGAATTCCTGGACAAGCTGAAGATGCTCTCACTGACCGCCAATCTCGGCGATACCCGCAGCATCGCTTCCCACCCAGCCTCGACCACTCACGCCAAGCTGACAGACGAAGAAAGGGCCAAGGTCAATATTACGCCTGGCCTGATCCGGATCTTGGTTGGACTCGAACATCGCGACGACATCCTGAACGATATTCTCCAGGCCCTCTGACGAACAGGCCCTCAAATAGAAGCCCCGGTAAAACCGGGGCTTCTATTTGTTAACTATTATGTGGAAAACGAGGGGGATAAACCGCGTTTTTACGTGCATAACTGACCTATTCTCCCCAAATCTCTCCCTTACCGTTCAGCCAATCCTTGACGAGCTCGGTAGTAACAGACTTCGGACGCTCGATCGGAAATCCCAGAGCGCGATCCCAGATCAGGCTCGCCAATACCCCCAGGGCACGGCTAACGCCAAACAAAACGGTGTAAAACTCATATTCGACCAGCCCATAATGAACCAGCAAGGCGCCGCTATGCGCGTCGACATTGGGCCAGGGATTCTTGATCTTGCCCAGGGACTGCAGAATAGGCGGTACTGTTTCGTATATATTCCATACGGTCTGAACCAATGGATCATCCGGCATGTGTTTCTTTCCAAATTCCATCTGCGCCGCAAAACGAGGATCGGTCTTACGCAAAACGGCGTGTCCATAACCCGGAACAACCTTGCCTTCACCCAGGGTCTTCTTGACATAAGCTTCGATCTGCTCCTTGCCGGGCAGTTCGACACCCAATTCCGCCCTCATTTCCTGTATCCACTTGATCACTTCCTGGTTAGCCAGTCCGTGCAACGGTCCCGCCAGCCCGTTCATACCGGCGGCAAAGCTCAGATAGGGATCGCTCAACGCAGATCCAACCAGGTGCGTAGTATGAGCGCTGACATTCCCACCTTCGTGATCGGCGTGAATGGTCATATATAAACGCATCAGCTCACGGAAGGCTTCATCTTCATAGCCAAGCATGTGCGCAAAGTTGCCCGCCCAGTCCAAAAGACCGTCGGGATGAATATGATCCTCGTCCTTGTATTTCCGGCGATAGATATAAGCCGCCACACGGGGAAGCCTGGCGATCAGGTCCATCGCGTCGTCGAAAACCGCTTCCCAATAGTCCTTCTTATTCATGCCTTTGGCATAACGCTCGGCAAATTTGCTTTCGGTCTGCAGCGCCATGATCGCAATGACGAATTGCGTCATCGGATGCGAATCCTTTGGAATCGCCTCGATAGCATCAAAAACATGATTGGGGACATGACTGCGGCGCTGCCAGTTAGCTGTAATATCATGGACATCCTCCTCGGAAGGCAGCTCTCCCATCAACATCAAATGAAAAAGCCCCTCGGGCAGCGGTTCGGTCCCGCCAGGCGCCTTTGGCAGCTGCTGTTGCAATTCAGGGATGGAATATCCACGAAAACGAATACCCTCCTGCGCGTCAAGCAAAGAGGTCTCGGAAACCAGCCCGGTTATACCACGCATCCCCTGGTATATCTGGGAAAGGGAAACCTCCCCTATTTTCTTACTTCCATGCTCTTTGATCAATTCTTTAATTTCGGCAGCAACCGTATCGGCTTTTGACTTGAACCGCTCTTTTGATAATGTCATGATGCAAGCTGGTTTTATACGTCAACCCTGATAACGGTCAGGGCCAACTAATTGATTTACCGGGGCGAACCAGGAGTCCGCTTATTACCGGATAAAGTTAATATACAGACAGTTGTATAACAAATGATTTCCCATTAAAATAGGGTTAAGGAGCCTTGTTCTGGCGCCTGCAGCTCAGCAGCAGCGGGTTATTTAGGAGTGCGGTAATAAATCACAACGGCAACACCGCTAAAGATTATATTCGGCAGCCAGGCCGCCAGCATCGGAGAAAAATGCCCCTTCGTGGAAAAAGTCACCGCAAACTTGTCCATTACAACGAAAATAGCCGCTGTCACGATACCCAGCGCAAGATGTACTCCACTCCCGCCCCGGATCTTCCTGCTGGCCAGGACCGCCCCGATCACCGCCATGATGATGACCGAAAAAGGCGTAGCATCCCTATGATAAAGCTCCACCTTGAAGGTGTTGAGGCCCTCCGAGCCTCTCAATTCTTCCATATGGATAAACTCGCGCAGCTCCGGCGTTGTCAGCTTGTCTTTGAGATAGTCGTCCCGTCGAAGCTCGTTGGGCTTTACATTGAGGTTCACATGCATCGTATCCAGCCGCTTCAGCTTCTCGTGAACACCGTCTATATCCCGTTGAACGACGCCAGCCAGCCTCCAGTCCTTCTTTTGAGCATCCCAACGGATAGCGTCCGCCCGCACGGTATAGTAAACCTTATTGGTCTTGAGCTTCTGCAGAAAAAAGTTGCTGGCAGTCTTGTTGACCGTATCATAGTAACGGAACCCGACAAAGGTCGTAGGGTCCACCCGCAGATAGAAGTTGTTGTTCTTCCAGGGATCGCCATTATAAGAACTGTTCCGGTCGACATAGACGGCCTGCCAGGTCGTACGGATATCATTGGCCCGGGGAACCCAGTACTGGCTCGCCAGCCAGAAGATGATCGCCAGGAAAGCAGATCCGACAATATAGGGACGCAGCATCCGGTTGTAACGAACACCGCCCGCCAGGATGGCGATAAACTCTGAACGCCCCGCCATCTTACTGCTGAAGTAGATCACGGCAATGAACACCATCAACGGGTAGATCATCGACATGATAAAAGGGATGAACCCGATATAGTAGTTGGTGACCAGCTGCCAGAAGGTCTGCCCCGAACGAACCATGTCATCGGCTTTCTCACTGGTATCGATCACCACCGCAATAACCGTGATTACCAACATGGTAAACACAAAAGTCCCGATGAACTTCTTCAGTATATAGTTATCCAGTAATTTAAACATGCTGCGCGCAAAAATAATGGAAATGCGTTACAGCAGCCTGTTAAATATCGGCCGGCCGCCCCGGGGCGGCCGGCCGGTCACTTATCTTTTTTCCAGCTGGGCGATGATCGCATCCGTACTATCCACTTCCCCCATACGCGGGAAAATGACGTTAATGCTGTTATCATGCGCAGAGGCTACGGCATCTGTCATAGCATCTTCAGCAAAAGCCAGGTTATAGCCGCGTTCAAAAGCAGCCCTTGCCGTTCCCTCGACGCCGATGCTCGTCGCAATGCCGCAAAGAACGAGCTGGGTAACGCCAAGACGCTTCAATTCGCTGTCCAGGGGCGTATCACAGAAAGCATTCCAGGTCCGCTTCGTGATGTAGACGTCTTCCGCCCGCGCCCCTAGTTCGGGAACGATGGCAAACCAGCCGCCGGCTTCCATCTGATCATGCAGCTGTTTGGAGGCCACGGGATCTTTGGGCATGCCCGGCATCTGTGTTCTGACCGTGTGGGACGGCGCATCGAAAGGTACTACGTTTACGATAAAGATGGGCAGACCCGCCTTGCGAAAAGCGGAGACCAGCCCGGCGCTGCGTTCTACGATCTCCATACCCGGACGGTGCATGTTCAGTTTTACGATACCGCCCTGCAGATCGATCACGACCAGCGCAGTCTGCTTGTCAAGTGTTGTAATCATGCCATGAAATTATCAAACAAAAGCAATCCCCGCCGGAAGGCAGGGATTAAATTCTGGTTATAATCTCGTCTTTAAAAGCTCAACCTGCTGATTTTTCCAGGAGACAAAATCACCCGCCAGAATATGAGCGCGGGCTTCTTTGACAAGGTGCAGATAGAAGGCCAGGTTATGGACGCTGGCGATGGTCAGCCCAAGGATCTCTTTGGACTTGATCAGATGGCGCAGATAGGCCTTGCTGTAGAACCGACTCATATTGCTGTCGATCCCATCGTCGATAGGCGAGAAATCTTTCTCCCATTTTTTGTTGTCGATATTGATCACGCCCTTTGAAGTAAACAACATCGCATTACGGCCATTACGGGTAGGCATGACGCAGTCGAACATATCGATCCCGCGGGCAATGCATTCCAGTATATTCCAGGGCGTACCGACTCCCATCAGGTAACGGGGACGATCCTGCGGCAGCTCCTCGCAGCAGGCCTGGGTAATATCGTACATCTGTTGTTCGGGTTCGCCAACGCTAAGACCACCGATCGCATTACCGACGGCATTCTTGCTGGCGATATGAGCACAGGATGCTTTGCGCAGGTCAGCATAGGTACTTCCCTGTACTATTGGAAATAGATTTTGGGTATAGCGGTATTTATCCGGCGTTGCGTGAAAATGTTCCCAGCATCTGTCCAGCCAGCGGTGCGTCAGGTGCATCGACTTTTCGGCATAAACATAGTCGCTTGGATAAGGCGGACATTCGTCAAAAGCCATGATGATGTCGCCGCCGATCACACGCTGGATATCCATCACTTTCTCGGGAGAGAACAAATGCCGGGATCCATCAATATGCGATTGGAAGACAACGCCCTCTTCCTGTATCTTCCTGGTTCCCGAAAGTGAGAACACCTGGTAGCCGCCGCTATCGGTTAGGATCGGTCTGTCCCAACCGTTGAAGCGGTGGAGGCCGCCCGCAGCCTCGAGGGTTTCCAGACCCGGACGCAAATAAAGGTGATAGGTGTTGCCTAGAATGATCTGGGCTTTGACGTCCTCTTTTAATTGTTGCTGGCTGACAGCCTTTACGCTGCCTGCCGTGCCCACGGGCATAAATATAGGGGTAAGGATCTCTCCGTGATCGGTAGTAACCTTTCCCGCCCGGGCTGCCGACTGCAGACAGCCCCCCTCCAGTTCGAATTGTAATGCCGCCATAATCCGCCGCAAGTTACGGCTAAAGGGCGGTTTTTGCCGAAAATTTGTACTTTCGTGCCCGGCGCGGCCATAGCATAGCCGCATCCCGTAGAAATAGATATGACTAAACTGTACTTGAGTTTCCCCTGGCTTGAAATAATATTCGTTGTTTTTTGTGCGATCACCCTGGTACAATTATTCTACTACGGGTGGTTCTTCAGAAGGCTGGCCTACTATACTCCTGCCGAAAAGGAACACTCTCAACAACATCCCGTCAGCGTAATCATCTGTGCCCGCGATGAAGCGGCACGACTGGTGACCCACCTTCCCGGAGCGCTGGTACAAACCTACCCCAGCACACACGAGGTCATCGTGGTCAACCACAATAGCCAGGACGACACACGCTTTCTGCTGGATGAATTCAAAAAGACCTTTAAAGGGCTCCATATCGTCAATCTGGAACACGAAGCATTAGGCATACCCGGCAAAAAATATCCGCTCAGCATGGGGATCAAAGAAGCGAAATATGAGATCGTGCTGCTGACCGACGCGGACTGCGTACCCGCCAGCGAATTCTGGATGCAGAAGATGCAGGACGGTTACCGCGAAGGCATCGAAGTCGTACTGGGTTATAGCCCCTATAAGAAAGGACCGGGCTTCCTGAATAAGATCATCCGCTGGGATACCTTCCATACCGCGCTCCAATACCTTTCTTATGCTCTCGCTGGTATCCCCTATATGGGCGTAGGCAGAAACCTTTCTTACAAAAGAGACGTATTCTTCCGCAACAAAGGCTTTTCATCGATCAACAATCTTCCCGGCGGCGACGACGATCTTTTTATCAGTAAAGTGGCCACCAAAAACAACACTGCTATCGTGATCGATCCGGAAACATTCACGATGTCGGAACCAAAGAAGACATTTGGAGAATGGCATCGCCAGAAGACGCGTCACTACAGCACAGCCCGATACTACAAACCGATACACAAGTTCCTGCTTGGGTTATATTCTCTTTCTCACGTGCTCTTCTATCCGCTGTTGGTTGCCAGCCTCTTCTATGACTGGCAGCTGGCACTCGGCGCCTACCTGCTCCGTCTGATCGTTCAGGGCATTATTTTCAAAAAATCGATGCAGCGCCTCGGTGAAGACGATCTCTTTGCCTGGTGGTGGCTGTTGGATATCTGGATGTTCTTTTATTATATCATCTTTTCGACCTCGTTATGGAAAAAACCCCGGAACGGCTGGAAGTAGTGCTGCAGTATTTCTCCGATTTTTCTCCGACCCAGCTGCAACAGCTGGCAGCGCTGGAAGAATTGTACAGGGAATGGAATGACAAGATAAATGTCATCTCCCGGAAGGATATCGAAAGCCTTTATGAAAAGCACGTGCTGCATTCACTGGCCATCGCAGCCACTTTCGATTTCACGCCCGGTATGGAAGTGATCGACATCGGTACCGGCGGCGGTTTTCCCGGTGTGCCCCTGGCCATCTTTTTCCCCGAAACGAAATTTCATCTTGTCGACAGTATCGGCAAGAAGCTCAAGGTCATCGAGGCAGTTAGCAGGGCTGCAGGGCTGACGAATATAACGACCCAGCATACCCGAGCAGAAGAGATAAGGAATAGAAAATTCGACGTAGCGGTCTCCCGCGCAGTCGCCCCGCTAAAAGACCTGCTTGGCTGGTCCCGGCCCTTACTCAAAAAAACAAAACCTCAAGCCTCCGACACAGAAGGCAATCCTATCGCTTCGGGACTGATCTGTCTCAAGGGCGGAGACCTGGCCGCAGAGATCTCCGAAAGCAACAGCCGGCCAAAAATGATGGAGATCTATCACCTCTTCCAGCTGGATTTCTTTAAGGAAAAATATATCCTCCAGGTAACCAATTAATGGGCTACACCCCCAAAGGATTTCCGGTTTACCCGCCAACGATACTCATTCTCCCTTAAATTACCACAAAATGGTATTTTTATTTCCCTCACCAATCAGACCTTTGTTCTATGACAATTTCTGTTTGCATAGTAGACGACAATAAAGATATCCGCTCTGCCCTGGAACAGATTGTCCTGATGGCCGATGGTTACACGCTGGCTGGATCTTACTCCGATGCAGAAGAAGCACTTTACAAGATCCCGCTCGCCAAACCGCATGTCGTCCTGATGGATATCAACCTGGGAGACGGAGAAAGTGGGATAGATTGCGTAAGACAGCTAAAACCGCTTCACCCGGAGATCCTCTTTATGATGTGTACCATCTA
>JAATGQ010000117.1 GCA_015654595.1 Chitinophagales bacterium
ATCCGGCTGATCTTAGAAAGAACATCGACCCGAGGCTTGCAGGTGTTAATTTTGAAGATGTAGTAAATAACATCGCTAAATTAATTGATACCCTTCCGGAACAGCCTATAATCATAGACCATTCCATGGCTGGCCTGGTCGTTCAAAAGTTAATATCAATGAACAAAGCGGCGGCAGGTATTTGTATTGATGGAGCGGCCCCGGTTGGTATCATAACCCTGAAATGGAGTTTTTGGAAGGCTAATTTGCCTGCAATTAATCCGCTGAAAGGCAATTCCATATTTGTGCCTACCAAAAAATGGTTTCACTATGCTTTTTGTAATACCATGACGAGAACAGAATCCGACAAAGTCTTTGATGAAATTGCCGTCCCGGAGAGCAGGAACATTCCAAGAGGGACATTAAAAAGCTTTGCAAAGATAGACTTCAAAAAACCACATAATCCCTTGCTTATCATTGCGGGAGAAAAAGACCATATTGTACCTGCTTCCTTGAATGTAAAGAATTTTGAAGCCTATACGGACACCAGCAGTATTATAGCTTTTAAAGAGTTTAAAGGCAGGGGCCATTATATTTGTGGTGAACCCAATTGGCAAGAGGTTGCCGGTTATATTTATAATTGGCTGAATAAGTAATATCATAAAATTACTTTTAGCACATACTCAAATAAAATACTTTGCAATTGGATTTTTTATCCTAAAATTCTAATCGGGTATAGTTTCTTATATTCGATTAGCTATTGCGAAAAGCCTTTGTTTGTCTTTATAATTTTTGAAAAATGGTGACGGAAATTTCAACGCTAAAACATTCATTGCAGGCATTTGCCGGTTTAGATGAAGACGACTTCAATCTATCAGCATGCTTTTGGCATTGTAAAGCCTATAAAAAAGGTGAATATTACAACAAGTACAAATCCGTTTGCAAATATTTAGGGTTTATTACCAGTGGTGTTTTCAGATCTTATATCATTGATGAAAAGACTAACGAAGAAAAAAATGTCTTTCTATATACGGTTAATGGTTTTGTAGTCACCTTTAAAAGCTTTATTAATCAAGTGCCATGTGATTACCATACCCAGGCCATGACAGATTCTTCTGTTGTTTATATAGGCATAGATGATTTACTGGATTTGTACAAAAAATCGCATAAATGGGAATGTTTTGGAAGGCTTTTAGCGCAGGAAGCGTTTAATGTATCCATTGACCGAACAGAAAGTTTTCTTTTTAAAACACCTGAAGAACGTTACCTGTATTTAGTCAATAATCATCCCGGTATATTTGACACCATACCGCTTTATCATATCTCATCTTATTTAGGAATACAGGGCCCCTCATTAAGTCGTATCCGAAAACGGGTTTCGGAAAAAGGACGGTGAGAAAAGCCATCACACAACCTTCTTTTAACCTTATCCATGAAATTTAAATATTTCTCTGTTTCAGAAGAGCAATCGGTCGCCGAAGCCCAGGCTTGATTTTTTAAAAGTCAGGCGCCGATTATCTGTCTTTCAGCCTCAATAATCTTTAATACACATCTTCTCAATAGGCTTGCAAGCCTTCATCCAATGATCTGAATGAGGGGTTGGTGTTCCTGTAATGGCGGTAATACTTATCCCTTCCCGATATTCCGCCTCATAAAAAGTGAATGAATACCTGCCAGTATGGCTGGATTCCCTTTTATCCTTCGTCTTACACTAAGATTCCCCCGCCTCTTTGCATCTTCATCTTCTTCTCGTCCTTGTCCTCCATTCGTCCTCCATTCGTCCTCTGCGCCTTCGTCCCTTATAATCGACGATACTTGGTAAGTAGTTATGTTGCAGATGTCTTGGGAACAACCGGTGCTCACCGTGGCCCCTTCTTCCTCTAGCGCGATCAGCGACAATGGACATGCACCTCGACACCTCCTGGTGTCCCACCTGCGACAGACTCATTCTTCCAAAACGATATCTCGTCCCAGTTCCTGTTACTTCTTCTCAGTTTCAAACGAGCCCCACCCACCCATCCCAACAACAGCATGCTGCCACCCGCCCTGCCACCCATCTATCCAACGA
>JAATGQ010000093.1 GCA_015654595.1 Chitinophagales bacterium
CAAAAGGACACCGTCGACGACAATTGTACTTCTTCGCTAAACCGGCTATGACCTTTGTGTTCTCTGACGCATTACTCCAGGGCGGCATCTTTACAACCAATCCCGATCTGAGGCCGGCCTCCCCCTCCACTCCGCACGACACCGCCAATCCTTACGATTCTGCTCCTATCGCAACTCCAGCCCCCTATCCCGGCATCCACAAAGTTGTATTATCTATCAATTATGGAGCAGTATTGACACAAGGAGACTTTGCCATTTCCTTTTCTCAAAACGCCAACTCGGCAGAAATGAGAGGCCTGTATTGTCATCAGTTCGGGAATATCTCTTTATTGATCGCGTGGTAGTTAACGTTAGTTACTTCAATTTTCTTAAAAAAAATTTAACCTTTTTTAAACCTTTTCATTCAACTCCTGTTCTATATAGCAACTACACGATTGCAGCCTATACGATACTAAGCAAAAACTTTAGATAAATAGCGCGTAATTTTTTGTAAACAATAAATCAAAAGAACATGAAAACGACACGTAAGATCGGCGTAGTAACGGCCCTGTTAGTAAGTTTAGCTTTTGCCTCCAGTGCACAGACCACCACATCCACCTCTACCTCCAATTCTGGCGGAACGCCCGATAAAGAATGGCGTCTCAGTGTTGGCCCCACCTTCGACCTTCCTATCGGTAATTTTTCGAATGCCTATAATTGGTCAGCAGGCGGTTTTGTACAAGTGGATATTCCGATTATCTCCAAGCTTTATGTCATAGCGGATGCAGGATGGAAGGACAACTTTGCAAAAAGTGAGATCGGCTCTCGTTATGACGTGCAGCAGATCCCTGTAATGGCCGGCGTAAAGTATTTTGTATTCGGTAATCTCATCTATGTTCAGGGACAGGCAGGTGCAGCCTTCCTTACCGACAAATCAAAGCTGAATGCCGATAAAAGTACAAGCTTTGCCTATTCACCCCAGGTTGGCGTACTGCTCAAGATAGCCCATAAGAACTATCTCGACCTTGGCTTTAACTGGACTCAGTACAGTAAGATCTACAATGGCGGCGATAATTTCAACACCCTTGGCTTGCGTCTGGCCTACTCTTTCGGACTTTAATCACAAAAGCACTGGCAATATCTAAACAGCCAGGCCGCCCCCTTTGGGCGGCCTGGCTTCTTTTTTAAAATCTCTTAATCTAGTTTAATGGTCCCCTCCGGGATTTGGCCCTACCTTTGCCTAGGAAACAACAAATAATACAATCAATTAACATCAAAATCTTGTTTATGGCTACAACCAAATGGGTTCTTGATCCTTCACATTCCGAAGTGACCTTTAAGGTAAAACACATGATGATCTCTAACGTCAGCGGTCAATTCAACAAATTCGACGCTACCGTAGAAACCGAAGGAGAAGACTTCATGACCGCCAAGGTGACATTCACCGCAGCCACCGATTCCATCAGCACCAATAACGAACAACGCGACGGCCATCTTAAATCCCCCGATTTCTTCGACGTCGCCAACTATCCCGAACTGAAGTTCGTCGCCACCAAATACGAAAATGTTGACAATGACGGTTCCTACGACATTTATGGCGATCTCACCCTCCATGGCGTAACAAAGAATGTAAAGCTCGAAGCTGAATTCGGCGGCGTCATCAAGGATCCCTGGGGCAACACCCGCGCGGGTATCGTCGTCAGCGGCAAGATCAACCGTAAGGATTTCGGTCTTAGCTTCCATGCCGTAACCGAAGCAGGCAATGTAGTCCTCAGCGACGAAGTCCGTGTCCATGTCGGATTGGAATTCGTAAAAGCTTAATATATCCCGTTAAGCGGGGGAAATCCCCCGCTTAACTTCATTTGCTTATCTTTGCCGCATGCATTATGTCTCCGTCGAAGGTTTAAGCAAGTCATACGGTATCAAGCCGCTTTTCACTAATATCACATTCCATATCGAAGAAGGCGACAAAATAGCCTTAGTCGCCCGCAACGGCAGTGGAAAATCCACCCTGTTGAAGATCCTCTCCGGAAAAGACACCGCAGACAGCGGAACGGTCTGGATCCACAAAGACGTCACCGTTGCCCTTTTTGAGCAGGAACCTGCTTTCGCCGAAGAAAAGTCCATCCTCGATAATATCTTCCACCACAACCACCCCGTCATCAACGCGATCAAGGCTTATGAGGCCGCCAGCGATGAAGAAGACGCCGATAAGATCACGGATGCCATTGTCCGGCTTGACGAGCTGAATGCCTGGGACTTCGATACAAAGGTCAAGCAGATATTAGGAAAATTAAATATTCACCACCTCAACCAGCCTGCGGGAACGCTGTCCGGCGGCCAGCGCAAGCGGGTAGCGCTCGCCAAGACACTTATCGATATCGGCTTCGAACACAAACACGTGCTGCTGATCATGGACGAACCGACCAATCATCTTGACGTAGAAATGGTCGAATGGCTCGAACACTATCTCAACCAGGAAAAAGTAACCCTGCTCCTCGTTACCCACGACCGCTACTTCCTTGACAACGTATCCGAAGAGATCTGGGAAATGGACGGCAGCAGCCTGCACGTATACAAAGGGGATTACGAGAATTACCTGGAAAAGAAAGCAGCCCGGATAGAAAATGAGACGGCCAGCATCGAAAAGGCCCGTAATACCTTCCGTAAAGAGCTGGAATGGATGCGGAAGCAGCCCAAGGCCAGAACGACAAAGAGTAAAAGCCGCCAGGATAATTTTTATGTTGTAGAAGCCAGGGCCAAACAAAAAATTGAAGACCAGCAAGTCGAGCTCCAGATGAAGATGAACCGGCTTGGGGGCAAAATAGCCGAACTGAAAAAGGTATACAAAAGCTTTGGAGAAAAGGTTATCCTGAAAGGGTTTGACTATACCTTCAAAAAAGGAGAAAGACTTGGCGTCATCGGTAAAAATGGCGTCGGCAAATCAACTTTCATCAATATTCTGCAGGGAATCGAAGAACCCGACAGCGGAAAGGTCAACATCGGCGAAACCATCATCTTCGGCAATTATTCCCAGGCCGGCCTGGTGATAAAAGAAGATATGCGCGTTATCGAGTTCGTAAAGAACATCGCCGAACATTTCCCGCTGGCGGCAGGCGGCTCTCTCAGCGCAGCGCAATTCCTTCAGCTATTCCTGTTCCCCCCGGAGCAGCAATACACCTATATCTCCAAGCTCAGCGGCGGTGAAAAACGAAGACTCCACCTGCTGTCCATTCTCTTCCGCAACCCAAACTTCCTGGTACTCGATGAGCCCACGAATGACCTCGATCTGCCTACGCTGGCTATCCTTGAAAATTTCCTCAGCGAATACCAGGGATGTCTGCTGATCGTATCGCACGACCGGTATTTTATGGATCGTCTTGTCGACCACCTGCTCGTACTCGAAGGCAATGGTTTTGTCAGGGATTTTCCCGGCAACTACTCGCAGTACCGCGAATGGGTAAAACTCAACGACCAAGAAGCCGCCTTTCGACCCGTCGGAGACGGCTTCCAGACAACCGCCCCCACTCCTGCCGTCGCTGAAAAACCGGCAGCGCCTGCAGCTCCGGCCCCAGCCAAAAAGCAGTTAACCTACAAGGAAAAAAGGGAGTTCGAAGAGCTGGAAAAAGAGATCGCGCGACTCACCCATGAAAAGGAAACGATTACAGCAAAGCTCAACGACGGAACCGCTCCCTTTGACCAATTGCAGCAACTATCCATCCGTATCGGCGAGATCAGCCAGCTATTGGACGATAAGGAACTGCGCTGGCTGGAATTGAGCGAGTAGGCGTCATCACCGGCATTCAACCGCTCATCCATAATCTATAGTCCCGGCCGCAAACCACGGGCAAAGGCGGTATATTTGGCCGAACTTTAAAATTTATCATTACACATGAGAAGATTGCTCTTATTCTTTTCCCTGGCCGCCGCAAGCACTGTCCAGGCTCAAAAGATAGCAGATCCCAAGCCCTACGCCGGCACCATAACGGCAGCAGATCTCAAACGTCACCTGTACATCGTCGCAAGCAAAGATTTTGAAGGACGCGAGACGGCAACAGAAGGCCAGCGCAAAGCCGCTGCCTATATCGAAAATCACTTCCGCTCCCTGGGTTTGAAACCCGGCAACGGAAATGACTATCAACTCTATTATCCGGTCTTCCAGGACAGCCTGGAAGGAACAACGCTCACCGTAAACAACCAATCCTTCGAGCTGAACAAGGACTATGTGATCAGTCTTGCCAATAACTACACTGCCGATCTCAAGAGCAGCGAAGTAGTATTTGCCGGCTATGGACTCAGCGACTCGACCCATAATGATTATAAGAACCTGAACGTAAAAGGAAAGATAGTTCTGCTGCTGGCCGACAAGCCTTCCCCCGCTGCCGGAGCCCCAAGAAGATACAATCCTTATGCTAAGCTGGATGCCGCTGGGAAGAACGGCGCCATCGCCGTTCTGATCGTTCAGCCCATGATCGTTCAGCGCGCTCCCACTGCAGCAAAAGGCAACATGTACCTGGCAGAATACAAAAAAGCCATTTCCCCGCTGAGCTTTTCGGTCACCGACAACATAGCAAAAAGCATCATGGGCGATGATTATGCCGCCGCTCAGTCCGGCACGATCACTCCCAAGACTTATACCGCCAATATCCATATCGGTATCAGAAAAACGACACTGCCGCTCCAGAGCAGCGACGTACTTGGATTCCTCGAAGGGACCGATCTGAAAGACCAGATCGTTGTACTCTCCGCGCACTATGATCACCTGGGTAAAAGAGATACGATCATCTGGTATGGCGCTGACGACGACGGCTCCGGTACCGTCAGCATCCTCGAACTGGCAGAAGCCTTTGCAAAAGCAAAAGCAGCCGGCAAAGGTCCTCGCCGAAGCATCCTTTTCCTTGCTAACTCCGGTGAAGAAAAAGGATTGTTCGGATCGGAATACTATTCTGAGCATCCGACCTACCCGCTCGATCACACAACCGTCGATCTCAATATCGATATGATCGGCCGCATCGATCCTAACCGTAAATACGGCGACTCCACCAATTATGTATATGTCGTAGGAGATGACAAGCTAAGCACAGATCTCAAACCGATCAGCATAGCCATGAACAAAAAATACACTCACCTCGAGCTGGACTATAAGTTCAATGATCCTTCCGACCCCGAACGCATCTATTACCGCAGCGACCATTATAATTTCGCGCGCAAAGGCGTTCCTATTATTTTCTATTTTGACGGTATCCATGCAGATTACCATAAGCCCACGGATACTCCTGATAAGATCAATTATGATATCATGGAAAAGAGAGCCCGGCTGGTTTTCTATACCGCCTGGGAAATGGCGAATCGGAACGATATGCTGAAACGCGATATACCGCTAAACTAAATGGAAGAGCCGCCTGATTGGGCGGCTCACTTGTTTCCGCGCCGGCTCGCAAAGCAGCCGGCCTTTTTTTATTTTAGGATCTTATAACACCACCTGAAAAGTTTTCCCTGAAAGTCGAAAGGAGTCGTAGCGCCGGTGATATCCTTTATCGAAGCCGCGCTGATCTTCTCCTGTTCGAGTTGAAATTTGCGATAGTTGGTGCTGAAATACAAAATTCCGCCGGACCGCATCGCCCGAAGCGTTTTGTTGATCAGATCGGCATGATCCCGCTGGATGTCGAGAAAGTCCTTCATCCGCTTGCTATTACTAAAAGTAGGAGGATCCATCACCACCAGGTCATAGTGATCAGCCGGCAATTCATCGAGATGCTGTTTGACATCCGCATGGATGAATCTGAACTGGGGATGCATGGTCGCATTCAGGGCCATATTTTCTTCTGCCCACCCGAGATAGGTCTTTGAAAGATCGACAGAGTCGACTTCCGAGGCGCCGCCCGCCGCCGCATACACAGAAAATGAACCGGTATAACAAAACAGGTTTAACACACGCTTGTCTTTCGCCTCATCCCTTACCATTCCCCTCGTGATCCGGTGATCCAGGAATAAGCCCGTGTCCAGGTAATCCGTCAGATTGATCTTGAAAGACAAATCAGACTCCTTTGCGATAAAGAACTCTTTTTCGCTGGCCAGTTTTTCATATTGATCCAGGCGACCCGCCTTTCGCCTGCGTTCTCTGAAATAGATACGCTCATCAGGGATCTGCAGCACTTCGCTGATAGCCGGTATACAGGATTCCAGCCAGGCCTCGTGCTCTTCTTCTGTCATCCCATGCCTGCGTTGGTATTCGGCCAGGTAAACCTTGTCTTCATATATTTCGATACAAAACGGAAATTCCGGAAGATCATGATCATATACCCGGTAACAGGTAACCAACTGCCTTCTTGCCAGCTTGGAAATGTGTTTGTACATCTTCGTCAGCCGGTTGCGAAACATCTGTAATTTTTCATCATTCATGCATGGTAAAGATATAGCAAATAAGAAAGCCCGCCGTTATGGCGGGCCTTCTTAAGCATATTGATGATCCGCAGTTACTTTCCAAAGACCTTTTTAAGGAGGTCATCGACCTGTGCAGCAGGATTGGTACGAATATTCTTTTCTTCCTGCGCTACATAGTAAAATACGCCGTCCAGCGCCTTTGCCGTCGCATAGGCGGGCAGATCGCTGTTGACCTTTTTTACAAACGGAATTTTGTTATAGGTGTCGAACATTTGCTTCCAGTACTTGGTGGCTCCTGTCTTTTGCAAAGAAGAATCGATCACCGGATGGAAGGCCGTTGTCAGCTGGGCAGAGGTAGTCTTTCTGAGATAACCCGTAGCAGCCGTATCGGGCCCCTTCAGGATATTTACCCCGTCGGTTACGGTCATGCTTTTGATCGCATTCAGGAAAATTGGCGCCGCAGACTTGGCCGCATCTTCAGCAGCGCGGTTGAGGCTCAGGATCGCATCATCCACCTGCTTGCCAAAACCTGCCTGACGCAGTTTCTGCTCTACGGTAGCCGCTTCGGGAGGCAGCAGGATCTTTACGGCTGCATCCTTGAAAAAGCCGTCGACAGCGGACAGTTTGGCTGTACTCTTATCGGTCCCACGGGACAAAGCCTCTTTTAAACCGGCAACAATATCGTCGGAGCTCAAACCTTTACCACCTTTCAGCGAGCTGATCGCGCTCTTGGCTCCGCCAAGCAAACCACCCTGCGCGTGGACCAGGGAGACAGAAAAAATACATACTACGAGGGCTAAGGAAATACGTTTCATAATGGATATTCTACTTTTTATTAATTCGAACTTAAAAATACCGCCAATTTTGAAAAAGTTATGTTAATCAACGATTCGTCGCCTTATTTATTGCCGGTCCGCAATAAACCCTATTTTTGCACGCACCTTGCACTTAAACACAGATAAAAATGACAATCAAAAAGAAATTCATCGTATCCAGCATTTGCGTTTCCGCAGGCCTTTCGGCCCTGGCGCAAACCAAACCGGCAACGACAACCCATCCTGTGGCAAAACCGACGGTTTCTGCTCCCGCTCTAAAGACAGAACAAGACTCGTTGAGCTATGCCATCGGTCTTAGCGTAGCCAATTTCTACAAACAGGCAAATATTACGAATATCAATACAGCGCTCGTTACGCGCGCCATCAATGACGTCAATAAGAAGAACAAGACCTTGTTGAACGAACAGCAGGCCAATACCGTCATGATGAATTTCATGCAGAAGGCGAAGTCAGAAAAAGCGTCTGCAGCCAAAAAGACAGGGCAGGACTTCTTAGCTGCCAATAAGAAGAAACCCGGAGTCGTCACACTGCCCAGCGGTCTTCAGTACACCATCATCAAGGAAGGCGCCGGCCCCAAGCCCGCCCTTACGGATATGGTAAGAGTACACTACCATGGTACGCTGATCGACGGAAAAGTTTTCGATAGCAGCATCGATCGCGGCGAACCGATCGAACTGGCCGTCAACGGTGTAATCGCCGGCTGGACCGAAGCCCTCCAGATGATGCCTGTCGGCAGCAAATGGAAGCTCTTCATCCCTTCCAATCTGGCCTATGGTGACCAGCAGGCGGGACCATTGATTGCTCCCGGTTCCACCCTGATCTTCGATGTCGAATTGCTCGATATCATCAAGAAACCGTCGAACCCGACAGATAGTACGTCAACACAACATTAAAATATAGAAGCTGTCTCTTTAAGCCAGCTTCTTTTTTACAGGCCGCCCTGAGGGCGGCCTGTCTTATTTGCAAAGCATTTGCGCCCGCATCAGATTATCCGTTGCCTGCAGGATCTTCGCCCTCAGCTTCGGGTTATACCCCGGATTCGCGGCCAGGAACTTCCTCACCAAGGCCGCGGCACTCGCCGACTTATACCAGCCAAAGCTCGCCTGAAGCCAGTTCAGCGGGAAAAAGACATCCCCGGTCCGCTGAATATCCGCCAGCCAATCCAACGAAGCAGCCAGGTATTTCTCCGAAGTCTGCTGACGTAGCGGATGCTGCAGATAGCCTACCGCTGATACCACCAAAGCCTCTTTGCGACGCGCAGGAGCGGTCTTTAAGGAGAAGAAGAAACTATCCCGCACATTCACATCAGCCGATAAGGACGGCAGCAGGTATTGTAACCGCAGCTTCCGGTCCGGATTCTGGATACGCGTGACCTGCTCTTCCAATATCCCCCTGCTATCCGGATAGGTCCGCAAGGCAAGCGCTGCCGCCAGCCCCGTATAATCATCCTCCGAAAGCCTTACGCCCGATGGAGCCTGCTTCGACTTCCAGATCTCATATAGCCGGTCCTGCCCTTTGCGGCTCAACACTATATTGGTATAGGCGCGAAAAAGTAGTTTTTTCTCATTAGCGCCAGCCACCTTCTCCATCGCCTCCCAACAATCCTTTTCTAAACCCGGCGCGATCGAATCACGAACTGCCGTCGGCAGGCAGCGCCAGAAGATTGAATTCACCTGATCCAGCAAAAGATTCAATGCCAGCTCTTCCGGCTCCCGTGCCAGAAGACTCCGGTCAAAGGCCAGCAGCTGCCGCGGTGTCACCACCCCGCCATTCAGCATGTTCTCATAAAGATTGATGTAGATCGAAGCCCGCACCAGCGGCGCCGCGCCGGCGCCTCCCGATGCAACAGAAGCCTCCTGCTGTGCCGGCGTTCCCGAAGCAACCCAGGACATGACCCGTTCATCTGCCGGAAACACGCCATACCCTATACCCGATGAATTAAATACGATAGCCTTTGGCGCAGCCTTACCCAGCGCGGCGGATAACCGGACGACACCGGTGTTCATATTCACCGGCAGCTCAACCACGCTGTCCGGATAAACCATCGCGATCCGGAAGACCTGCGGCCAGAAACGGGCAGAGCCATCTTCCGCCTTTTCCCGAATGACAAAGTCTTTTATACGTCCTGCCTCCAGTTTTAAGGTATAGGAGAACTTCGGTCTGCCGGCGCCGTTAATCCACACCTTATTCCAGGCGCCGAGATCGATGGCCGTATGTTCCTGTAGCATACGGATCAGGTCTGGCCAGGCAGCATTCCCGCCGCCAAAGAGCCGGAGATATCCTCTCAGCCCGTCCCGAAAAGCATCCACTCCCATCAGCGCCTCCAGCTGCCGCATGACGATGGGCGCCTTTTGATAGATGATATTGCCATACAGCGAACCCGCATCCTGCAGATTATCCAGCTGCTGCCGGATCGGATGCGTACCCGCCGTCCGGTCAACCGCATAGGCCAGTGGGTAATGATCGGTCAGGAATTTAAGGTCATCATTATACCCCGTTATTTTATCCGCCATGAAGTTGGCAAACACTTCCTTCATCCACACATCATTAAACCAGGACATCGTCACCCAGTCGCCAAACCACATATGGGCCGTTTCATGCGCCAGCAGATTGCTCCGGGAGTTCAGCTGATCGCGCGTGGCCCCGGAATCGAGAAAAAGCGAACTGCTTTTGTATTGGATGGCGCCCACATGCTCCATCCCGCCAAACTGAAAATCAGGAATGGCGACAAAATCAAACTTTCGAAAAGGATAACGGATATTGGTATAATCCTCCAGAAATCTGAGCGACTGGTCTTCGATACGAAAGATCGAATCCATGCTTAGTCTCAACTTTGTGCTGTCCGTTTCCCGATAAAGAAAATGTACCGGTCTGTCATCGGCCTTCCCGACAATTTCTTCGAACCGGCCCGCAGCCCAGGAAAACAAATAGGTGCTGATCTTATCAGAAACCCCAAAATGCAGCAAAACGCTATCCCCCTGCCGGATAGAATCCCGCAGCGGCGCATTTGCCAATGCCTTCCAGCCCTCAGGTATCGTCAACGACAACGTATACACGGCTTTTAGTCCCGGCTCATCAAAACAGGGGAACAAAGTCCTGGCCCTATCGGGCACCAACAGGGTATATAGAAAATCATTATTGCGGTTAAGCGCTCCGTTGCCGGCTATGAACCGCAGCTGGACGGTATTGATGCCCGTTCGTAAAAGCCTGGCCGGAAGTATTAAATGCTCGTTGATCAATGCGCCGGCATAGTCCTGTCCATTGACCCTCACATCCCCGATCGCCTTTGCATCGCCCTTGAAATCGACCGGAAGATCCTTACCCGTATAGTGCCCGGGGTCCAGGATAAACCGGATCGTCTCTTCTCCTGTCACCGGCTGCTCTTTTCTGACCGGCACATGAAACGCCAGCTCATACTGGATATCCCTTACTATCTTTTCCCTATACAACGCCAGCGGATAGGGTACGCCGGGCCCTGTCAGACTATCTGGTAAAGATTGAGCGCCAACAAAAAAGCCTGGAAAAACCAATAAAAGAACCAGCACAATGGATCGGAAAATGGACATGGGCATAAATTAAAAACAGGAAATTAAAGCAATCCTGTGCAATTTCGGGAAAGTGGCAGTAAATTGAATAATGATTAAGTCTGTCATTCTGCTAACTGCCCTTACCCTGTTGCGCATTCAGCAAGACGTCAGAGTGATCACTTATTCTTCCGGGAAACCGGAATCGCCGGCGTATGAAAGCCTTTCCTTCTGGATCAAGAGCGGCCAGAGAGCCTATATCCGCTATGCACACGGCGGCAATGCCGAAGATATAGAACTTCGCTTTATCGGCCACGACACCCTTGGAGGAAAAAAGATCTTTCGCGCCCGCTTCCCCGGAAGAGACACCACCGTCTTCACCTTCGTACCGGACGGCTATGCGCTGCAAGTCCTTGCCCGGCACGGGAAATACCGCAGGCGATATACCTGGGAAAACGAGGCCGCGGATAGCGCGAGCACCTGCGATCTCTGCGCCCACAGTGAGAGAGAAGCCATGCAATGGCTCACGCAATACTTTTTAAAATAAAGAGCGGGGCTTTAGCCCCGCTCTTTATTTCTATTTATACATTAATTCGTAATACTCATGCGCCATACGGCCCGCATCGAACTGATACCGGACATCCCGCATCCCGTTCTTTGCGATCTGCCTCCAGGTATCATAGTTGTCATAATACAAAGGCAGCATCTGCTGCTGCAGGATCTCATACAGTTTATCAAAATCATAGTCGTCCTGCTGTTCTGTATGCATATTGGCATAATCCCCCTTGGGGACCACAAAACCATTGTTGCCATGATTGACAAACTCCGGGATCCAGCCATCATCCGTAGAGAAGTTGACCGCGCCATTCATCGCCGCCGTCATCCCGCTGGTGCCAGAAGCTTCCCGTGGAACACGAGGATTGTTCAGCCAGCAATCCGCGGCCTGCTTCAATCTTTTCGACAGCCCTAATTCATAACCGATCACGACCGCGATATTCTTATAGCTCTTGCTCAGATGAACAAGATGATTAAATTCGTTGATTGCCGGATAATCCATTGGATAAGGCTTCCCAGCCCAGATGATCTGAACGGGATGCTTCGTGCTATTGATCAACTCATTAAAGCGATCCACATTCCGCGTCAGAAAGCTGGCTCGCTTATACCCCGCAAAGCGCCGCGCCCATACGATCGTAAAGACATTCGGATCAAAGATCTTTCCCGTCTGATCTGCAACGATCTCAAAGCTTCTCTTCTTCATGTATTTCTTGCGGTCATCCCACCAGTAATCATTCCCCTCTTCCATCTTCCGGTATAATTCCTTGTCCGCCCAATACCGCCAGTTCTGTGCATTGGTGATCGAAATGATCGGACAGATATCCTTGTATTTACTCCACATCGCCCGCGATACATTGCCATGCAGCTGTGATACTCCGTTCGCGATATGCGCAAACCGCAGCGCTACAAGCGAGTGATTAAAAGCATCATCCTCCAGACCGGCCAGCTTCTTCACCTCGTCAACCGACAATCCGCAGAAATAACTCATCTTGTGACAGAGATAGATATCGTGCTTCTCATTTCCTGCCTCCTCCGGCGTATGTGTCGTAAACACCAGCCGCCTACGCACTTCTTCAATATTGCGATTGTATTTCTGATAGAGATAGAAAGAGGCGCTGATACCATGCGCTTCGTTAAGATGATACAGCTCCGGATTAAACCCCAGCTCATCCACAAGCTTAGCGCCGCCGACACCCAGCAGAATAAACTGGGCAACCTTTGTAGCCACATTTGCATCGTAAAGGCGGTGGGTGATCGTCTGCGAGACATAGTCGTTCTCCGGCACATCCGTACTCAACAAGAAGAGCGGGGCGCTCTTAAAAGTCTCAGGATTCAAATACCAGACCTTCACCCAAACCGGATGATCGTGGATATTGATCTGGAACTTGATCCCCGTGTCTTCCAGGAAACTATATTGCTTCTCCAGCCAGTTGATCGATAAAGTCTGGTCCAGATTGCGCCCCTGATCATAATAGCCGTACTTCCACAGGATCCCGATATTGATCATATTCTGCCGCAATTCATACGCACTACGCAAATGTGACCCCGCTAAGAATCCCAAACCACCGCTATAGATCTTCAATGGCTGGTGCACGGCAAACTCCATCGAAAAATAAGCTACCTTCTTCGAATAGCGCTCGTCCACTGTATAGGGTACCTGGTAATTTCTGAAACTCATAACAAATCCTGATTGTTTTATCTATGTAAAAAGTACGCAATATAACGGATTAACCGCATTTGAATTGTATGGTCGAAGACAGCCCGCGCACCTGCCCCCTCTCCCTGCTTGCAAGGATCATTCCTTAATCGTAAAGCCCGCCCCTGTCGACCGGTTGCTTTTGCCGGTGTTCCCCGGCGGTCAGATCAGGCCTTCGGAGACTCGCTCTTCCTCCCTGCAGGTTTGGCCTTTGTCTCATGCTTCCGCTCGTAATATCCCTCAAAGAAACATTTAATATCCCTGTGTACGCCGCAGCCTCCCAATTCCTTCATCGTAACGCCAGAACTTCCAAATGAAAACTCTATCGAACAGGGATCCGAATAAGATTTATAGCGGGCAATTCCAGGCGAGACAAAGCGGGCCTCGCCTTTCAATTCCCCCTTGCAGGAACCGTCTTCCTCTTTTTCAAAATGCACAAAAAAGTAGAACCGGGAAGGATCACGCCCATCCCTTACAGCAATAAAGTTCCGTTTGTCCTGCGCATAGTCCCCTGAAAATTTATGCTTGCGCGGTAACGTGTCTATAGGATCATAGACAGGCAATACCTTGCTCTTCGTCTCGTTCCCCTCCGTCAGGATCAGCACAAAACCACCCGCATCGGCATTGAAGATATACGCATCCTTTTTGTACAGCAGCTGCCCGTCCGCTCCCTTATGTTGATGCAATATGCTCAGCGTGTATTTGGCATCCATATCCGCCTCGCCGCTGACACCCGGCTCGTTATCGGAATAAATGACAGGACGGGAAGCAACCAGGCGGCTTTTACGATCCAGACAAAGTACATACAACACCTTTCGATCCTTTGCCACCGCCTTTACAAACAGATAAGTTTCTTCTTTGGGAACGCTGATCCTGCCGACAGCATACAAGTGAGGCTTGCTCTCCCTGCCAAAGTAACGGGTCAGAATGGTATCAGGAACCAGGCGCGTAAAAAGACTGTAATTGATGACGGTGGACTCCGATTCCTTACGGCGAAAGATCGTATCCGTCACCGCGTACGGCGCCTTCAGGGGTTGAAAGAATTCCACGAGATCCGGAAGAGCCACCTTTTCATCGTTCTCCGCCAGCGACACCTTCTTGCTCTTACACGAAAACAACAACCCGGATAAAACGATCAGCAACAGGTACTTTGGCATACAATGTTGGATTGAAAACTTGATTTACAGGCTAAAATAAACATTCTGACACCATTGCCAGCGGGTTTTTAATTTTTTAATTTTAGATTTGTCTAAATTTATTTTTCAACCCGCCTGAAATATGAAGTATTCAGCCAGCAAGGAAAATCACCTCAAAGCTATTTTCCACCTTCAACAGGAGCAAGGCATCGTCACCACGAACGCCCTGGCCGCGTCTCTGCGGACAAAGCCGGCATCCGTGACGGATATGCTGAAAAAGCTAAAGGAGCAGAAGCTGCTGATCTACGAGCGCTACAAGGGTTTCAAGCTGAGTACGGAAGGCCGTAAAGCCGCCGTGCTCGTGATCCGCAAGCACCGGCTCTGGGAGCTCTTCCTGGTAAAGAAATTACAATTCGGCTGGGATGAAGTACACGAGATCGCAGAAGAGCTGGAACATATCAGCAGCCGGGAGCTTGTAGACCGCCTGGATGCCTTTCTGGGATTTCCGGAGACCGATCCTCACGGAGACCCCATTCCGGACAGCCAGGGACGCTTCCAGCCCCGCAAGCAGGTCTGCCTTTCCGAACTGCCGCTCAACAAGGTCGTCCAGGTCTCCGGTATCGCGAGCCAGACGACAGAGATGCTCGAACTATTGCAGTATAACCATATCCGCCTGGGAACCCGTCTGGAGATCCGAAAAAAGTTCCCCTTCGATGATTCCCTGGAGGTAAAAGTCCGCAACCGGCCGCCTGTGACGATCAGCGCACGGGTAGCCAAAAATGTTTTAGTAAAAGATGACGAACCACTATCAGAAAAACGTTAGCCTCAGCGAAGTACACGGCAGCATAGACACCACCGTCCGGAAAGGTCCCTGGTGGAAACAATTATTTGTATTTTTTGGACCGGCCTATCTGGTCAGCGTAGGGTATATGGACCCGGGCAATTGGGCTACCGACCTGGCCGGCGGCAGCCGTTTTGGCTACTCCCTGATCTGGGTGCTGCTGATGAGCAATTTTATCGCCATCCTGCTCCAGAATCTGGCGGCCCGTCTTGGCATCGTCCGCGGCCGCGACCTGGCACAGGCCAACCGCGAAGTCTATCCTGCCTATATCAATATTTCGCTGTATGTGCTGGCAGAAATAGCCATCGCAGCCTGCGACCTGGCAGAAGTCCTGGGTATGGCCATCGGTCTTCAGCTGCTGACCGGCCTCCCCCTCGTTTATGGCGTCTGCCTGACCGTCCTCGATACCTTCCTGCTGCTCTTCCTGCAACGAATGGGTATGCGCAAGATGGAAGCCTTCGTTGTCGGCCTCATCGCGATCGTAGGCGGCTCCTTTCTGATCGAGATCCTGCTGGCCAAGCCCTCCCTCAGAGACGTCGCCAGCGGATTCGTTCCTGTACTGCAGGGTAAAGAAGCGCTTTATATCGCCATAGGCATCATCGGCGCGACGATCATGCCGCATAACCTCTACCTCCACTCTGCCCTCGTACAGACCAGGAAGATCAAGCCGGACGCCGAGCATGTCCGGAGGGCGCTGAAGATCAATTTTATGGATAGTGCGGTAGCGCTTAACCTGGCCTTTCTGGTCAACGCCGCCATCCTGATCCTTGCCGCCACGGTATTTTTCAAAAGCGGCAATACCCAGGTCGCGTCCATCCGCGAAGCCCATCGACTGCTGCCAATGCTTGGCACCCAGCTGGCGCCAAAGTTGTTTGCTATCGCACTGATAGCCGCCGGCCAAAGCTCGACGCTGACGGGAACCCTCGCCGGCCAGATCGTAATGGAAGGCTATCTGCAGCTGCGAATCAGTCCAATGCTCAGACGGCTGATGACCCGTCTGCTGGCCATCGTCCCGGCTGTCGTCGTCATCCTGCTCTTCGGAGAAGACGAAGTGGACAACCTCCTCGTGCTGAGCCAGGTCTTTCTCAGCGTCCAGCTTGGATTCGCGGTCATCCCCCTGATCCACTTTGTCAGCGACAGGGCCTCCATGGGCGCGTTTGTGATAAAACCCATCATCAAGATCCTGGCCTGGGCATCCGCGGCGCTGCTGGTCTATCTCAACATCAAACTCGTCGCCGAGGAAGCAAGCCCCTTCCTGGCGTCCCCCGGTCACCTGATCTGGAAAGTCCTCCTGCTGATCGCGTCCCTGGCGGGCATCCTCCTGCTGGCCTATACGGTCGTTCACCCCTGGCTCGTCCGGCAGGCTATTCGCCTTGCCCCGCAAGTACATCCGCAGCCGGATAATCTTCACGACTGGACGGCTCCAAAATTTAAGCATGTCGCCGTAGCGTTAGACTTTAGCGAACACGATGAAAAACTGCTGGCTTACGCCCTCGGCCAGGGCGGAAAAGACAGCCGCTACCTGCTGATCCATGTCGTCGAAAGCGCCAGCGCAAAACTGCTTGGAAAAGAAGCCGCCGACTTCGAGACCCGCAACGACCAGGAAAGACTCGATCAATACCATCATATCCTCATCGGCAAAGGGTTCGAAAGCCATACCGCTCTTGGTTTCCGGCATCGCAGCCGCGAAATAGCCCGCATCATCAATGAACAGGGCGCGGACATGCTGGTCATCGGGTCGCATGGCCACAAAGGATTGAAAGATTTTATCTATGGAGAAACGGTAAACGCCGTCAGACATGAATTGAAGATCCCTGTGCTGGTGGTGAGTCTCTAGCCACGGCCTTGCCACGCACCTCCCGCCGCAAGCTCATCCGCCTGTCTTGTCACCCCGGCGGGCATCATCCCTTTTTCGACGGTCTTAAAAGATGCTTGAGCCGGCTAAAGGTCTCGGGCTTTATATTCAGATAGGAAGCGATATACTTTTGCGGAACGCGCTGCACAAGCTCCGGATGCGTCCGGATATACTCCATAAACCGGTCCCGCGTACTGGTCTGAAGCTGATCAAAAAAACGTTTGTCCTTCTTGACAAACAGATCGGAAATGACCAGACGAGCTATCCGTTCGGCGGCGGGATGACGGTCATACAATTCCTGCAGACTATCATAAGAGATCGAAAACAATATGGTCGGCTCGATCGTCTCAATCACAGCGCCAGAGGGAACCCGGTTGTAAAAAGACAATTCGGAATGAATGAGATGCCCCTCCGAAGCCAGCTGCACCGTCACCTCTTCTTTCAAAGGCAGGTATTTGCGGACCACGCCGCTGGCCACTACATTGATATAACGCTCCACTTCTCCTTTATGAATAACAGCGGCCTTTTTACCAAACTCGCGAATCTCTATATACCCCAGCATCTGGTCCCACTCGTCCCGGGTCAATGGCTCGAACCGCGATAAATAGATATACAGGTTCTCAATAGCCTTCTTATATAAGGCCGTGGTTGATCGCATGGGCGTTTGGTGTTTATCAGTTTGGCCGGCCGCTGCCCGGCTTTTTTTTCAACAAGTGCTTCAGACGACTAAACGTTTCCGGTTTCATATTCAGATAAGACGCAAGATACTTTTGCGGCACGCGCTGTAACAAGTCGGGATTCTTTTCTACAAAATGTAAGAAGCGCTCCCGGGTATCCAGCCGGATACACTCCAGCTCCCATTCCTCCTTTTGAAGCAGGAATTGCGTTGTCATCAGCCGCCCCATTCTTTCGATCCTGCTGTTTCCGCGGTAGACCTCCTCCAGCTGATCGTGCGTCAATGACAGGAATGTGCAGGGTTCCAGGGTCTCGATATGATAAAAGGACGGGGCGCCTGACAAAAACGAGGCCGTCGAACTGATCAACTCCCCTTCCCTGGCGATATGCGTGATGACTTCCGTCTGCCCTTTTTCAAAGTACATGCGTGCCAATCCCTTGACGATAAAGTTCATATAGCGCTCTGTCTCACCAGCTTTCAACAGGAATTCACGCCGCTCAAACTTGCGCAGCACGATCCTGTCCGCCAAAAAAGCAAACTCCTCGTTAGTCAATGGTATGTAGCCCGACACGAATTGTCGTAACATTTCCAGCATAGGCAGATAGTTCAACGACACAAACATACAAAAAAGCGGATTTTTACCTCCGCCAGGCAAAAAAACCATGCCGCACGACACTCGAATATCATCATTATCCTGTAGGTTTGCTATCCTTTGAATGTAAAAAAGAAGACATATGGCCAAAAAAATTAAAGTTGCGAATCCGGTCGTTGAACTGGACGGGGATGAAATGACCCGAATAATCTGGAAATTTATCAAAGACAAGCTGATCCTGCCCTACCTGGATATCGACATCAAATATTATGATCTTGGTGTTGAATACCGCGACCAAACCGACGACCAGGTAACCGTCGATGCTGCCAATGCCATCAAACAATACGGCGTAGGCATCAAGTGCGCTACCATCACGCCCGATGAAGCCCGTGTAAAGGAATTCAATCTGAAACAAATGTGGAAAAGCCCTAACGGGACTATCCGTAACATATTGGACGGGACCGTCTTCCGCGAACCGATCGTGATGAAGAACGTCCCCCGTCTGGTCACCAACTGGACAGCCCCCATCATCGTCGGCCGTCACGCTTTCGGCGACCAATATCGTGCTACAGACACCGTCATCAAGGGCAAGGGCAAACTGACCATGACCTTTACCCCGGAAGACGGCGGTGCCCCCCAGACATTCGAAGTATACAATTTCAAAGGCGATGGC
>JAATGQ010000037.1 GCA_015654595.1 Chitinophagales bacterium
CAGAAGCGCGGCAAGCTGCTTTCCAACCTGGTCCTGCGCATCCGGCATTCGCACCTGCTGCTCCTTATTCCTCCGATCGGGGTCCTGCGTATAAAAGCCCTGGCACCTGCGCGTAAACCCGATCCTGTTATTCAGCGCCAGTCTTGCCCAGGTCAGCAGGTCTTCGCCCGAACCGATCCCCACCGGAAATCCTCCTACCTCTTCCAGCGCTACGCGTTTTGCCATCGTCATCATCGTCGTTATAGGGGGATGCGAACAGGCGGCCGACTCGAAATAGTTTTTCAGCTCTCCATCGTGTTCGAAGGCCAGCTTCGATATCTGCGCCGGCGCTATCCTTCCCCTGCCATAGTTGATCCAATAGCCAGAAGCCAATACGCTGCAAAATGGATACTTCTGTGACAAGGCATACTGCGTTGCCAGATAATCCGCCGCCAATACATCATCCGCATCAAGAAAGGCGATCCATTCGAACCGGCTTTCACTGATCACGGTATTCCTGGCTACCGAGACACCCGCGTGCTCCTGTTGAATCAACCTTACCCGCTGCCCCCATTCTTTATGTTGCAGCAGATACTCCACAACAGCTTCACGACTTTCATCTGTCGACCCATCATCGACGATCAGGACCTCGTAGTCCGTAAACGTCTGACGTCTTACCGATTCCAGCGTTTCCCTTACCTGGAGGACCTTATCATATAACGGAATGACTATAGAGATCATCCTCTTCTGTTTTTAGTTCTTCTCCAACGCCTTCTTTCACCCTGCTGTAGACTATGCCTATCAGGCAGAAATGAAGGTTACCAAAGAAGGGTGAATACTTCAGCGCGTTGTCCGTATACATAAACCCGATCCACGCGACAAAGATGGTCAGCGCCGCATAATAGACTACTGCCGTATAAGCATCGGTAATCTTTGGTTTTAATCCATATAGTAAACCGAACTGCATGATGAACCCAAACAGCAGACAGCCCAGTCCCAACCATCCACTATTATAGCGGACCGCGATAAAATCATTGTGCAGCTCTTTTAACTTGTATCCATTCCGGATCAACATCCGGAGATCGGCTCTCGAACCTGCTCCGACCCAGGGGTGCTCTTTCATATCTTTCTCTGCCAGCATCCACATCCGGGAACGGCCGCTGGTATTGAGATCTTCGTTGTTAAACGAAAGACTGGATAGCTCTCCCTGCCCCGAATAAAAAGTCTTCTTCTGAAAAGAGGGGGAATAGAACACGGAAAGGGCTACGCAACCCACCAGGGCCGCCATCACGATCCGCGCCGTCAGATTCTTGTTGCCAAAATGGAATACCGCCATCGCCAATACCATCGCTATCCCCATTCTCACCACCGCTATCACCGGCACTGCAACCATCAACGCATAATAGATCAGCATTCGCTGGGATCTGTAAAACCAAAATTCGCTTAATACGATGGCGCCCAATACTACAAGAGTCATGACATTCCCTGTTCCCTTGGCAAAGGAACCAAAGTCAGCGATGGCGACATACATACCGATCAATACCATCGCCATATACAGCCCAAACCACTTGCGCAGTTCCGTCATCGTTTCATCCGAATAGGAGAAGGTTGAAGCCGCCATCCCTACAACAGGAAAAACCATATACTGTAAGGTGGATTGTAAGCCAAGAAAAGTCTGGTCCTGCAGCCATTGGACAGAGATATAAAGGATCCACGGAAGCCAGATCCAGCCGGGTGTCGTCATCGCGTTGAAATGGACAAAGACTCTTATCAGGCTCACCAGTAAAATGATGATCCAGGCAAAGCCGCTTAGATTGAATCCGAAGATATCATCGGGAAAGATGGGGATATATCTGTCGGCATACGGCAATAGTGCCGTAAAGAATATCCATTTGTAATAGGCGATGGTTGCTTTGTTATACATGGACAGGGTTGTTCATTAATGAGTCAAATAACATTTGCCAGCGGCCCATAACCTTTTCGACACTAAACCGGTCGGCGGAAAGGAGGGCATTCTTTCCGAGCCGGTGCCGCAACTCTTTTGATTCGACAAGACTTACCAGCGCAGCGCCAAAAAGCTCCGTATTCTGCGGCGGGACGAGGAGTCCGTCGAAACCATCCCGTATGATCTCGCCCGGTCCGCATTCGCAGTTAAAGGCGACGCTTGGTACTCCGCATTCCATCGCTTCCGTGATCACCAGGCCAAACCCTTCATATCGGGAGGACAAGGCGTATATGGAGCTGCGAAGCAGCTCGCGTTGAAGATCGGTCGAGGGAGGTCGTATGGTGACCTGCTCTTCAAGTCCAAGCGCGCTTATCTTGTCCAACAGGAAATCCTTATCCTGTCCTTCGCCATAGATGGTAAGTTTCCAATCGGGATGCTTTCTGGCGATGGGCGCATACGCGTCGATCAAAAGATCGAACCCCTTTGTGGCGATCAGCCGTCCGGCTGCAAGGATTCGGGGGGCATCGAGATCTGACTTCTCCCGGCTTTTAAAAGACAATGGATTGGGAATAGCAACGGCATTGACAGGGTTCCCCCATAACCGGCGGTCCGCCTCTGTCAATAGCACCAGCTTGTCATAATGCTGCGCGTAGCTGATGTCAAAATATTGCAGCATCCGAACGTACTGGAGTCTTAACCACCTGAGCCTGACATTAGGCAATCCCCTGACCAGGTGCTGCAGGTGATTCCTGGTGAAATGAAACTCTAGTATCTTTTTGCTGCCGTCCTTTATCTTATAAAGAAACCGGGACTCTTCCCCATAAAGACTGATCGTGATATCCGGCCGGATGGTATATAATAGTCTTGATAGTTCCGGTCTATACGTATGTTCGATCACGTGCACCCTGATCTTGGCGGAGAGTGTAAAGTGTGGCATCGCATTATCCCTGGTCACGATATGCACGGCATAGCCTGCTACTGCGGAAAGGTAGTTGGCCTTTACCGTCAGCGCTCTTTGCATACCGCCCGAGTCGGCCAAAGAAAATATACAATACACGATCGTCATACCTTTGAAAGGATTTTTCTGAACAATCTACCTGTCAGATGCCGCATGCCCCGCAATGGGAAAAGCAACGCGAACAACAACAGGCTATACAACCCGCCGATCAAAAGCGAATAAAGGATCCAACTGGAGTAACTTCTTTCGGGTTCTATCCATCGGATCAGTGATAGCATCCTGCTTCCTGCTATCCAGGACAGCGCTAGCAGCCCCCAATATTTTGACACTTCCCGCCAATACATCCATACCGGCTGTTTGAAACCGCTCTGGAATAAAAAGATCGGTTTCCATACAAAGGCGATCACAAACATGCTTATCAGCGAACCCGTCAATACCCCATTCATGCCGAAGAAGTAACCGAGCAAAAGCGAAAGACTTATGTTTAATCCTCCTTCCACCAGCGGCGCCCAGACATCACTGAATAATCCAAACCCCTGCACAAAGCTCAGTACGATATCCCTGGTTTGTACCAGGAAGACGTTTGCCATGATCAGCAGCAGTGTGCCTCCATCCAGCAGATATTGCTTTCCCAGCCAGAGCGAAATAAATGATTCGATCAGGTGATAGGTCGTAAAGATGAATACACCCGTCGTAAAATAGCGCAAGGCCAGGATCTCCCAGAAGATTGACATCGTTCTTGCCATGTTGTTTTCGGCGATCAGATGGCCTATTCCTGCCTGCATACTCGTCAACACGGCCAGCAGCGCCTGATTGATCCGGGTCAGGATGATCACATAATTGCCGTAATAGGCGACCATCGTCAGCGACGTGAACAGGTAGATAAAGAAATCCTTTGTCGAGACGAAGGCAAATTCCGATAGCTTATGGATCGCCAGCTGCCTGATGCTTTTGGTAATCTCGGGGTGATGTCTTAACGCTCTCCTGCTTTCTTTCAACGGTGGGTGCAGATAAGGATAAGTCTGTCTTATCTTTCTTCGCAGCAGTATGCTCTGAACGATACCTGCCGCCAGTTCGATGCTGATCCAGGTATAATACCCGCCGTTGAAGCGGCTCAGCAGGATGATCTGTGTCAGCACTTTCAGGATGGCCGCGGTCTGGAGCCAGGCCGTGACGATATAGTTACGCTGATCGGCATCCAGCAGGACCTGGCCATAATTCAGATAATAGCTCAACAAGGATGAGCTCAGAAAGGCGTACCAGGCAAAGAATACGACGCTCATCGGAAACCCGGGGTGCGGAAAGATCAGCGGCAGGAAAGCCGAGAACAGGGCTCCTGCCGCTGCAATGATTGATCCGATCCTTCTGTACAGATAGCCGGTAAGCGAAACGATCTCAGCAACCTGGCTCTTGTCGCCGGCGAGCAGGGGCTTGTACAGGGCGAAACTTACCGCCATCGCCGTCCCCATTTCTGCCAGATTCAAAAACCCGAGGAAATTCCCTACTGTTCCGGTGAACCCGACAAACTGCGTTCCCAATACCTGGAGGAAGATCCTCCGGGAAAAATAGGACAGCATCAGCGCGGCTGCATAGAACAGCAGGTTGATCCTTGCGTTTAGCCAGCTTTTCTGTACTCGTGATACGGATATGTCCATTCATTAGGGTTTGTCCTGTTCCTGCCTGATGATGACTGCACGATTGACCTCCTTCGGTTTGAAGATATCGATGCCGCCTACAGGATCAAGAACAAGTTGGTTAGGGTCTACCAGCAGTATCTGTACCAGGTAGTCCATGACTGCCTTGCTGCGTTTGGCGCTGAGCCTGTTGTTGTATTCCGTAGAAGCCGTCTTGCTGTCAGCCGATCCGATCAGCCGGAACTTGGCGCCCCCGCTGGTCTTGATGATATCTGCGGCAAAGGCAAGGTTGATCTTCGTCCTGTCGGTGATCTCGGCGCTGTTCACATTGAAGAAGACCGCCATTGGTTGTGTGAGCGAATGGCGCTTTTCTACGATGACTTCTCTGATGGTCTCCTGTCTTATAGTGGTCGTGTCTTTGACCGGCAGCTGCGGCAAGGGCCGGTAGGTCTTTGAAACGATCGTGCTGGTGCTGGCTGGCATTCCGAAGATCTTTTGTCCCGCTTTTCCAAAGTGATAGGTAATGGCGGCTGTCACCATTGAGTAGGCTTCGAAGTCGAGTCCTGATATTTGTCTATCGACCGTTTGTTTGACTATGGCATGTCTCAGGTCAAGGGATAGATCAAAATGATCAGTGATCCGGAATTTGTTGTAAAGGCCGCCGATGCCCATTGTCGTACGATCTCCGTCGTGGCTTGGCTGGTGCTGTACTATCGAGACGCCGGCGCCGAGGTAAGGGATAGCGGAATAAAAACGGACGCGGTTATAACCCCAGATAGCATTGAACAGATCTACCATAATATCTACTTCTCCGTAGACATGGTGCCAGCGCATGCTGTAAACACCATCCGCATCGGGCCCTCCCACGATAAGACTATGTCCTTGTGAAGGCAGGGTGCCTGTGCTGTAACTTTTTACCAGGCCGCCGCCAAAGCGCCCTCTAAAGCCGATAGCAGGATAGATCCATTTACCGAAAGCAAATTCGAGCGTCGGGGTTATGCGTTTACCAAAGGGCTTCAGACCCTGTTCATTCCCCCAGAACACATTTGCCCCCCCGCCTGCTGAGATATACCAGTTGGACCAGAATTCATTAAAAGCATATGCACCGCCCATGGAGGTCTGTACAGTAGAGCTGTCTGTTTCCACAACGATCTTCTCCTTCGGATATACCAGCGTATCCACCCGCTTTTGCGCCATTGCTGCGGTACTGGAAACACAAAGCGTTACAATCAATAATTTTTTCATGAAGATGTTTTTTTGTGGTGTAGTTTTCCTGAGCCATTTCCATATCCGTAACCATAGCCATACCCATATCCCCACCTGCCGGCTTGCCGGCCCCCGTTGAGCAGAATGACCATGTTTTTTAACTTTGACGTTTGATGATACTTCTGTATTTCCGGGAGCACCCGTCGGTCGAGTACACCTTCCCGGATCACATAGATGGTAAGGTCGATAACCCGGCTTACGATCACCGCATCGGCGACAAGCAGCATCGGCACATTGTCGAGGATGACGTAATCATAGTCCTGCTTAAGGGTCTCGATCAGACGATCCAGGCGGTCACTCATCAGCAGCTCTGCCGGATTCGGCGGAATAGCTCCCGATGAAATGACGTCGAGATTGGGATGCAGCTTTCCCTTGTGGATAAGATTTTTCACGTTCGTCTCGCTGCCCGATAAATAGCTGGTAAGGCCGCTGCCGCCATTGTTGAATGAGCTGGGGGCATTGCTTTTCTTTCGGATGTCTGTGTTGACGAGGATGACCCGTTGATTGGCAACGGCCAGCGATAGCGCCAGGTTGAAGGAAATGAAGGTCTTTCCCTCGCCGCTCTGGGAAGAGGTGATCATCATCACCTTTTCTTTTCCCGAAGGCAGGACGAATCGCAGGTTAGATCTTACGATCCGGAAGGCTTCGGAAATATTATCCTTACCCGGGTCATGGGTAACGACTTCCATCGAACGTGATTTGTCGCCCTGGGGGATCTCACCGACAATAGGAACGGTAGTATATGTCTCTACGTCTTTCTTGCTTCTGACCTTGCTATTCAATTGCTGAACGAGATAGATCACTCCGCCAGGCAATACCAGTCCGATCACCAGTGCGATAGAGGCTATACGCGTCTTGTTGGGAGCGACTGGTTTATGGCTGCCTTCCGCATAATCGATGACCCGGATATTCGACGTCGAAAGAGCCAGGTTCAACGCATTTTCTTCTCGTTTCTGAAGCAGATAGAGATACAATTGCTCCTTTATTTGTTGCTGCCGCGCAATGCTCTGCAACCCTCTTTCCTGCTCGGGCAGCTGCCGAAGGTGACCCGATGCATTGCTTTGCTGAGCGTTCATAGCTTTCAACTGGGCCTGCAGTGTATACTTCTGGTTCTGGAAGGACGCCAGCAGCCCTGCCCGGGCTGTTGCCAGCGAGACGTCCAGGTCTTTGACCGCCTGACTCGCGCTGCTGGAGTTTTCCAGCAGTTTATTGCGATTGGCCAGTACAGTGTTATAAGAAAGGATCATCTGTCCGATGCTGTTATCCGAGCCGCCGCTGTTGGCGGGCAATACTTCATTTCTGTTCCCCGGGTTCGACAGGAAGCCGATCATATGATCCGCCACGCCTATCTGCGCGGTAAGCCCTGCTGCGTTGGATCTGAATTCATTCTGGCTGTTGAGGTATATATCCGACTCACTCTCGATATCTGTGAGGTTGTTCGTTTTCTTGAATTGTTCGATTTCTTTGTCCACGTCTCCCAGCTCAACTCCGATAAGACCAACCCGCTCACGGATAAAATTCGCTGTGTTTTGAGCCGCCTTGTTCTTGTCCTCCAGTGTGTACTCGTTATAGACGGCGATCAGCATATTGATAAAGTCCTCCGTCTTTTTATAATTATCGGCGATCAGCGAGATCTTTATTACTTCCGCTTTTTCGTTGTCGACTTCTACTGCGACGTCATCTCTGTATTCCGTTGTGATGGAATCCAGGTCTGAATGGGTAACGGCGATGGATTGTGTAAAGAGTCCTGCATCCGGATTGTCAGCTCTTTTGACGACTATGGTCCCCATAGGAGTGCTCAGCGTATCTCCGAACAGGACCGTTTTTGTCCAGCTGATATCGCTGCCGCCGACGTTGACGTCCGAGATCTTGCAGCCGTTGGAGCCGTCGGGCGCCAGCCGGAAAGCGGACCCGGGAAGATTCTTTCCTGCGAAATCGACCGTTACAGGCGATAGGTTATACAGGTCCTGTCGACGGAATCCCTGATTAAAAGAGTATGTATTATTCAACTTTAGCCGGCGAATGACATCGCGGATCAGTCGGGCCGACTTTAATACCTGTACCGTCTTTTCAGCATTGTTATTGTTGTCGGGCAGCATGCTGGGATCGAGCAGCGTAGAAGTCCCCGAGGGCATATTGCCCGTCTTCGGACGGCTGTCGACCATGATAACAGCGCTTAGTTTAAATGTGGCTGGCGTCAATTTGATCCACAACCAGGCGGCGATCAACGCAAGGACAAGCGCGATGATAAACCAGTGCCACTGGCCAACCAGCTGTTCTATCAGGTGACGAAAGCGAAAGTCTTCCGTCTTGTTTTTTTCCAACCGGAAATTACTGTTCATAGTTATTTGGCTATCAGGATGATTAAGGATGCGAGTGAGGTCAGGACTGAGGCCGCGGTCAACAGTACCGGGAGCCGGCTGCTGTAGGATGCATCACCTGTTCGGGGTTTATTCGGTTCGACATAAACCACATCGTTTTGCCGGAGATAATAGTAGGGCGAATTAAAGATGCCGGTGGAATTGAAATCCAGATAATGCAGGTCCCGCTGCCCTTCTTCTTCCCGGATGACAAGGACCTTGTCGCGTCGGCCGTAAATGGACATATCCCCGGCCATGCCGAGCGCTTCCATTACCGTTACGCGTTCCGTGTTGACAGGGAAAACGCCGGGTTTGTTCACTTCTCCCATAACCGAGACTTTGAAATTCATCAACCGGACGGATACCGACGGGTCCTTTATATATCCGCCCTCTATGATCTTTGTTTTGATCGAGTCGGCTAACATGGCTGTTGTCTTGCCGGCCGCTTTTATCTGACCGAACATCGGATATTCGATATTCCCGCTGGAACTGACGAGGAAGCCGCGGCCGGCGGTTCTGTTAAAGGGCATTGCAAGGATGGTATCTCTGCTGCTGACGGCAATCGACAGAAGATCGTCGCAGCCAATCTTCAATTGATAATTTGCATCTATTACCTGCCTGTTATAGGTTGCGGCATCCTGGAGATAGGGGACTTTTTTGGATACGGTACATGAGGCTGCAGCGCACAAAATGGCGCACGACAGTAAGAGCCTGAGTGAAAGGGTCATTCTATTATCATTTTGGTTTTGTTCTGCGCTGCTTCCCTGGCGGCAGCCAATCGCAACTTGGACTTGCACTTCAATGCAAGCATTTTCAAAATAAAATGGGGGGTCGATATCAGATTGCGTTTCCACATTCTTTTGGGTTCCCGCATCATCCGGAACAGCCATTCCAATCCATAGCGGATCATCCATTTCGGCGCGCGCGGCACTGTCCCGGCATAAAAGTCAAAGGTTCCGCCGATCGCACACATTACATTGGTATTGATCTCGGACTTATGCTGATGCAGCCATTTCTCCTGTTTTGGCGCCGTCATGCCGACAAACAGCACATCGGGTTTGAATTTATTGATAGCGTCTATCATATTCTGGTTTTCGTCCGCCGAAAAACACTCCCGGTAAGGCGGGTCGTAGGTTCCAACCGAAATATTTGGATACTCCTTGCGCAGTTTGACGCTGATGCGCTCCAATACCTTTGGCGAAGCGCCCAGGTAAAAGCAGCTGCCTGAGATCGCATTCAGATGTGACAGGATCATTTTATGCAGATCAAATCCCGCCAGCTTATGAAAGCGTTCATGCCATAAGAACCGCGCCGTCAGTACGATTCCGACACCGTCCGGTAACAGCACATCACTGGCCATCAAAGCCGAATGGAACTCATCGTCTTTGTCCGCCACAACCCAGCTATGCGGATTGATGGTATTGATAATCGTCTTCTTTACCGGAAGACTGTCGAATACATAATGTTTCGATATCGAATAACTCCTCAGGGAAAAAGTTTCCATAAAACGGGTATTAGCAAAGTAATAATCGTCGTACCCGGTAGCATAAGGGGTGCTGCCAGGCCATTTTATGGACAGGTTGAGTACAGGAAGAAGTGAATCCTGCTAAGACTTAATCTGATTTTGCGACAGAATTGCAATAGGGATAAAAGAGAGAATCGTAAAAATACTAATCAGAGAAAAAGGACTGAGTAAGGGTAAATAATGGGATAAATATAATGCATAATTACTTTACTAGACGTATAAATACTATTATATTTTATTAGAAAGGACATTTTGTGAATCGGTTCGTTTAAGGAACCGATTCACAAAGAGCAAACGCTATGCATGCGTATATAATATATTAACGTGTAAACTCTGCGAGCAAGCCTGCCTGTGAAGGCGTCCATTGCCCCGTTCTGATATGAGCGCTGATCACGGCGCGCCATTTGTCCTGGTTATAAAAGTAACGAAGCAGATCTGCGCCGGGGCTGCTGAGACGGCTATTCGGACTTAATACTGCATCCACAAGATTGGAAATCAATCCTTCGCTGCAATGATCCATCCGTTTCAGCGCCGCCATTGCATTTCCTCTTGTCCTGAATTCATAAGAGCCGCTGGTCAGCGTCACCAGCTCTTCCGCGTAATTCTTCTTATGCGTATTCATAAAGGACAGTTCCAGCCAGCGGACGCGCACGCTCCGGCCAATATTCCCTTCTACCGCGCTGGTCTTCTTGAGATATTGTCCCAGCTTTGCAGGCTGAAGGACAGCCAGTTTTTGCAGTGTCATATCCACCATGTCATAAGAAGAGTCCGTCAGCCTTTTTTCTATTTCGGGCAACAGTTCTATAGCAAAAGAGCTGTGAATATCGACCAGGGATAGCGCCGCTTTTCTGACCTGTACGTCTGGATCGGAAAGTGCTTGTTTCATCAGCGGCAAACTTTCCTCATCGCCGGCAAGCTGTGCAAGCGCTTCTGCTCTTAGGGCGTTAAAAGATTCCCTTTTGAATACATCCTGGAGGAAGCCGCGTTTATCCGTTACTGCCAGCCTTCTCAAACCAACCAGCGCATCGTAACGATCGAGTACCGATGCCGCCTCCCGGGCCTGTGCCAACAACATAGGCGCCGGCTTTGGAAAGCTGACGGCTTTAAGCACTTCTCCATTGGGATCGAATAGTACGAATCCCACCTGTTTCTGAGATGGATTGGGTATTTTTATAAATTCCGTTTGCTGCTGTACCCAATAGCGAAGACTATCGACTGTTCCGTCCTTATAATGTACTTCGACAACAAACGGCATCTTGTATAACCCGTTCTTATAACCCGTCACTTCGGACTGCGGCTGTGTCTGCTGGACAACCAGCTCCGTTTCCGCCGGACGGTTATGCAGCGTAACCTGGTATTCCGGTTCTCCGCCGCGGTAGATCCATTCATCCCAGAACCATTCCAGGTCCATACCGGTGGTCTCCTCAAAGGCTTCCAGGAGGTCATGCGAATCGACGTTCTGATAAGGATGTTTTTCAAGGTAATACCTTATCGCTTTGTTATAGGCTTCGCGGCCGCCTACAACATCCTTTAGCATATGGAGGACAAACGCGCCTTTCCCGTACATCCTTATTCCGCCAGACTCGCTATGTCCCACACCCAGCTTATTCCGCTGTGATTCCTGGATAGAAGCGATGGCATTACCTCTCCTCTCCCAGGCGAAAAAGTCTTCACCCCATAGCGAACGTTCATACAACTGGCTGTAATAGGTGGCGAAACTTTCCTGCAGCCACTGGTGGGACTCGCTCCTTGCTGTCACATAATCGCCAAACCACTGATGTGCCAGTTCGTGCGCGTTCACTGATACATAGGTCCGG
>JAATGQ010000006.1 GCA_015654595.1 Chitinophagales bacterium
CAAATTATAATAGACGAGGCGAATCCGGAAAAGGTGATATTATTTGGCAGTCATGCCCGTGGTGACTGGGTTGAAGATGAGTACATTGAGGAAGGGACAACCTATAGCTATATAAGTGACTATGATTTTCTTGTGGTGATTAAGAAGACGACAGAGGTTAAGGAATACGAGATTGCCAGCAGAATCGAAAACCGAACGTTACAGTATAAAAATGATGTTAGTCCGCTTGTACATGATATAGATTACGTTAATACAGGCCTTATTAAAGGACAATATTTTTTCCGAGATATAGTCGCAGAGGGAATTGTTCTGTTCGATACTCGCAAGTACCAATTTGCTGACCCTGTATTACTTTCGCCGGAACAACAAAAAAAACAAGCTGAAAAAGATTACAAACAGTGGATTGAAAGTGGTGGACGTTTCCTCGAACACACAATTGAAAATTTCCACTCCTCCATCAAGAAAGGGTATCCCTTTAATGAGGTTATTTTTACTCTCCACCAAGCTGCTGAAATGTTATATGGCGGAATACTATTAATCTTCACAGGTTACAAACCCAAAACGCATAAATTGAAAGTGTATAGAAAGTATTCCAAATATATTTCTGAAGAACTAAACAAAGTATTCCGAAATCCTGTGGAGGACCCAGAAGAATATCGTCTGTTTGATTTATTCCAAAGGAGTTATCTCGATTCTAAATTTAAAGACGAGTTCTTCGTAAGTGAAGCTGATTTAAGAATTCTTATTAAAAAGGTCATTAAATTGCGAGACCTTGCGATGCGGCTATGTAAGGAGAAAATTAGCGCCTATACTTAAGTTTCTACCGAATATTTGGACACGAACATAAAATCCTTGTCTAAGAGTTGTTTGGGTTGCAAACCCAAACCTCTTGCATATTCCAAAAACGTTGTGAACGTAAAATCTTTCTTGCCATTTTCAATATTACTGATGTTGCTCTTAGTTAAGTCACATCTTGCAGCTAACGCATCCTGACTTAGACCCTGATTCTTTCTTAATTCTTTAAGAAACTCACCTATTTCGACCAATCTTGAAAGATCTCGTTCTTTGTTCATCGTAATCAATCGAAATAAGGCCGTTTTTAAAGAAATTATGTTATAAGATCTTATAATATATGATAATTTTTATTATTTTTGTCTATAAATCCTGAGAGTTTGGCGTGAGAAACCAATACCTAACAGGATGGTTTCGATAAAAAAGATATACAGTAGTATACACGGCGCGGCTTTCTTTATAATTGAGCCACGTAGTTTCTCACGTCAAGCTCTAATTGAGCAAAGAAAGTTTGCGCCTAATACTGCTGGTTTCTATTATTCTCACACTACGTGCCAGTTAACTTTTCAAGCCGAAGCACATAATGCCTCAGCAAGACGAATTCTTTCAAGAAAGCAATTTCTCCTTTTAATTATAAAATCACCAACCTAACCGAGGCCTGTTTCCTTTCCACGGTAGAAAAGCAGATTCAATCACATTATTCAAAGCAAACTTTACAGAAATGAAGCTTACCAAAAGCTACAGGGAGATCCTTTGTGTCTCCACCTCACTATTTATATCACCTCAAAATCTCATTCCGGCACACAATAAATCGGATACCATCCATCATACAAAAAGGATACTTTCCCATTTTATTGTCTTCCTTATTATTTCTTTCTATCCATTTATGATCGGCCTTGCTCAACAATCAGGAGCTATCAAAAATGAACCCAACAAGCCTGTTGATCTAACGGCAACAGGCATCCAAATCGGCCAGCAGGTTCCCGATATTTTCATCACCAACATTCATAATTACAAAAGCACTTCTGCCCGAATATCCGATTTCCGAGGCAAACTTCTTATTCTCGATTTCTGGGCTACATGGTGCAGCCCCTGCGTAGCCATGATCCCCCGGATGGACAGCCTGCAAAAGGAGTTCGGGGATAAAGTACAATTCCTTTCAGTAACCTACCAGAAGGAAAGCGAAGCGTTGCCGTTTCTTGAAAAGTTCGAGAAGCAGAAGGGGAAGCACTATGATATTCCGGTTATCACAAACGACTCGGTTCTGACAAGACTGTTTCCACATAGAGTTCTTCCTCACTACATCTGGATAGGACCGGATGGAGTAACAAGGGCCATTACTGGGCTGGAAGAAATTTCCGTCACTAATGTCGCAGAACTGCTCCATGGCAAAACCGGTAATCTAAAACAGAAAATCGACTTTAGCCTTGGATATGACGAAAGCAGGCCACTTTTCTACAGTGATAGCCTTACCAAAGGCAGGATACTAAAGCAATCAACATTCAGTCCTTTCATCCCTGGGCTTGATCGTGGGTTCAATCAAACAATTCCTGTCGACGACAACAGGCCCTACAAAAGGATCACCGTGAGGAATTACACAATTGAAGAACTTTTCAGGCTCGCTAATGGCAAGGAAGAAAAGGAAACGGTTATTGAATCGTCGTCGGTTATCGCCATCCGTCAGGTGAAAAAGGGAACGGATTTAGAAGAATGGTTTCAGGCAAACGGCAATGCCTATTGCTACGAATTGGTAATAGACAGCGCCGATAGAAAAATGGCTTTTGGAATGTTCAGGAATGATCTCACCGCCTTCTTTCCTCAACTTGAAGCGGTAAAAGAAAAAAGGGTAACACGCTGTCTTTGTCTGGTTCGTACTTCTTCAAAGGATGGGATCAAAACAAAGGGAGGAACTCCCGCCGTCGAAACTACCCAATTCGGATTAAAACTCACGAGTTGCTATCCAAGGGTATTTATCAGGCGTATGCAATACTACCTTCAAAACCATCCGCTTCCCTTAGCAGATGAAACAGGATACCCGGGAATGATGGACCTTGATCTGCAATGCAACCTGAGCAATGTGGACGAACTTAACAAGGCACTCGCCAGATATGATCTTCGGTTAGTCGAAAAAGACGCGCAGATTGAGATGCTTATTATCAAAGACAGGAGTAACAAATCTTCAAAATAAAAAACTGTAAATGAAACCATTCTTACTTATCATATGTACTGTGCTGTTTGGCACTTTCCCTGCCTTCTCTCAGCATGTTGTTCACGGGATTGTTATTTCACACAGTAATGGAAAACCACTGCCAGGTGTATCAATAAAACCTGAAGGAGAGGAACACACCTACGTTTCGAACGAAAAGGGAGAGTTTAGCCTGCCGGTTCAGGCTCTTCCTCAAAAACTTCATTTTTCATTCATTGGCTTTAAGGAAAAGTGGTTAACAATAGACCGGGAAGCCTTCTGTAGAATAGCACTTGATGAACTTAGCAACGAACTGGAGGAAGTAGTAATTAATACCGGTTATCAGAAAGTTCCTGCTGAGCGGTCGACCGGATCTTTTGTCCAATTGAATAATGAGATCCTCAACAGAAGAGTGGGTACCAATATTCTGGAGAGACTGGAAGACGTTACTCCCGGTTTGGTCTTTAACCGTGGGAAGCTATCGTCGGGCAGCATTAGCATCCGGGGCCGGAATACCATTTATGGAGATGCGGCGCCCCTGATCGTAATCGACAACTTTCCATACGAGGGGAGCATGGATAATATCAATCCGAATGATGTGGAAAGCATTACCGTATTGAAGGATGCTGCCGCTGCATCTATATGGGGAGCCAGGGCCGGCAACGGCGTAATTGTGATCACCACCCGAAGAGGCCGGTTAAACCAGCCGGCAAAAATCAACCTGACGGCCACAACTTCCATGAGTGAAAAGCCTGACATTTTTTACCAGCAAAGAATGTCGTCAGCAGATTTTATTGAGATGGAAAAGACGCTTTTCTCCAAAAACTTCTACAATTCGAAATACAATAGCGGATCAAACCCGGCATTGACTCCCGTTGTCGATCTTTTATATGAGGCAAAAAATAATGCTGCGTTAACTGATTCTGTAAACAGGGCGATAGAGGCATTGAAACAGTATGATGTACGGGACGACCTGCAAAATTATTTCTACCGGAAGGCTTCGCTACAGCAATACAATTTAAATATTGCATCGAGCATGGGAGGTCCTTTTGCTGCGCGGCGTAGAGTTGAGGCCGCTTCTCCATATAAGAAGGCCGTCGGCGCGGAACTCCAGGTGAACGGTAGCGGCGTTTGCCGGTTTCCGGGCCGTCCCGGGTATCGTGCGATGGCCGGCGAGCGGGCCTGGCCTGCTCGGCTCCGCCCTGCCGGGCGTTCAGCACCCTTGAGAG
>JAATGQ010000228.1 GCA_015654595.1 Chitinophagales bacterium
AACCTTGGCAAGGTTGCGCTCTACCAACTGAGCTACTTCCGCATTGAAAAACTTTATTGAAAGAACTAAAACAATCCTATTTTATAACCCCTTGATCCTCTTCACTTTCGCCTCATTTGCGTTGGGGTTGCAAAGATAAGAAAGTTTTTAATTCAGCAAAATTTTTTTCAAATTTTTACTTGTACTCGGGAGTGTACAAAGTATTGCTCGGAACATTTACGTTCGGCTTGCCCTTGTAACGATTACCCCACAGGCAGAAGGATCCGCCAATGATAAGCGCGATAACGCAGAATACTTGCAGATAAAACAGAAATGCAGAAGAGTCTACCCAGCTATTGGCAAAGTCTTTTAATTTCGGGTCTTTAATCTCTATTGGTTGATCCATAACAATTTAATTACGCAGCAAAAATAGCAAATTGATTCAAAAAATTAAACTTTCCGCTTTACAATTTCCGCAAAAGTTTTTTTCCCTTTTATAAAGTAGGCCCAGACCACACTTCCCGAATACCATCCGTCCAGCGTCCCCTTCCTGCTTTTTGGAAATATGCTCTGTCCCCTCTTGAAAAACAACCACTTCATAAATGCCAGGTGCGCCTCCAATATCGCCCAGAAATAAACCGCCTCTCCTCCAAACAAGGATTTCCAGGCCGACACTGAATCGAGCAGAAACCGGAATGGCAGTTTCCACAACAACTCTCCCCAAGGCATATTTTTGGCCATCATGATCAGGTTATTCCGGAAATTCAAAAACACCTTCCGCTGGTTTCCCTTTGGCAATGTCCCTCCTCCCACATGATAAACCACCGACTCGGGACAAGAATAGATCCGATACCCCGCCAGCTGTATCCGCCAGCAAAGATCGATCTCCTCCTGGTGCGCAAAGAAATAGGGGTCCAATCCCCCCAACTCATGATACAAATGCGCCCGGATAAACAAAGCCGCCCCGCTCGCCCAAAAAACGGGCTCCGCCACGTCATATTGCCCCAGATCTTTTTCTGTAACGTCAAAAACTCTGCCTTTTGCGAAGGGATAGCCCAGATAATCCAACCATCCGCCCGCAGCTCCCGCATACTCAAACAACTCCTTGTCCGCATACATCCGCAGCTTCGGCTGACAAGCCCCAATATGCGGATTCTCTTCCAGCAACCGGATCATCGGTTCCACCCAACCGGGTCCCACCTCCACATCGGAGTTCAACAATACGTAGTAATCGCTCTCCACCTGTCTCAATGCCTCATTATAGCCCCCCGCAAAGCCCCGGTTCTTATCCATCCTGATCACCCGCACCGACGGATAATAAGCCTCCATAAAATTAATCGAATCGTCCGTAGACGCATTATCCGCAACAATCACTTCGATGCCAGGCCCGGTAGCAGCCATGACAAAAGGAAGAAAACGGTCCAGATATTTTTTCCCGTTATAATTTAAGATAACAATCGCGATTCTTGGCGTCATAAAGCTCAAAAATAAGGGAATAGGAATTTAGTGCAGCGGTTTTTATAAATTCGGTCCATGATTAGGTCCATGTTCAACTGGAGAGTATTACTCGCCGCCGTCGCTATCGTCATCGTCAGCGCTACGATCTTCTATTCGCAATATCTTGCCAGAAAGATCGCAGCCGACGAACGTCAGAAGGTCACCCTATGGGTAGCCGCCAGCAAATCGATCCTGAGCAACCCCGGTATGGATCTCACACTTCCAAACCTCATCCGAAATGGTCAGACCTCTATTCCTATTATCGAAACCACCGAAAAAGACAGCATAACAGGCTATATCAACCTTGACTCTGCCAAGGCCGCTGAAAACAAAAGCTATGCCGAACACATGCTCAGAAAATTCAAAGCAGAGAATGCTCCGCTCATCATGAAACTCAGCGATACGCCCTATATTGCTAACCGTTATTATTACGGGCATACGCCCTTGCTCGACGAGGTCCGCTACTACCCGCTGGTCCAATTATTCATCGTCGCTCTCTTCATCTTTTTTACGCTCTACTCCATATCCATCCGAAATAAGGCTACCACCAACCAACTCTGGGCTGGTATGGCCAAAGAAACGGCGCACCAGCTTGGAACACCTGTTTCATCACTTGAAGGCTGGGTCGAAATGCTCAGGGAAAGCGATCTTGATCCTCGTACGGTACAGGAGATACAAAAAGACGTCGACCGGCTTAAGCTGGTATCCGATCGATTCGGGAAGATCGGCAGCAAACCCCAACTGGAAGAAAAAGACGTTATCGGCCAGATCCGCAATATGATGGAGTATATCCGGAAAAGAGCTGCCGGAAAAGTACAGTTCAACTTCCAAACCCCAACAGGCGGAAACCTTAGCACCGCGGAAACTCAGCCGCTCTTTGCCCATATATCCGGCCCTCTCTTTGACTGGGTCATCGAAAACCTGCTGAAGAACGCCCTCGACGCCATGGAAGGCCAGGGCTCTATCACTGTTACCCTGTTCAACCTTGACAAAGAAATACTGATCGATGTTACCGACACCGGGAAAGGCATTGCTCCCCGTAATATTCAGAAAGTATTCAAGCCTGGCTTTACCACAAAAAAAAGAGGCTGGGGCCTGGGCCTCAGCCTGTCAAAACGTATTATCGAACAATATCATCAGGGGCAACTATACGTCCGTCAATCCGAACTGGGAAGGGGAACCACCTTCCGCATCGTGCTGAATAAATAGGCGCCGCATTACTTACCGGTCAGCTTATGCTGGATCACACCCAGCTCGCTATCCGACAGCGATGTCGTTGCTTTCAATACCTGCATATAATAAACAACCTCTGCCTTTTCGGTAGGAAACCCGATATTATCACCCGTATTATCCGGCTTCACACCCTGCGCCTTTATTCGCGAATCAGCCACCATTGTCCCATCCGCATCCATGATCAGAAAGTAAGGTATCCCGGAATTCTTCGAAGCATACTTATCATACAATTCCTGGGCGCCGGGATTCTCCAGATCCTTTTTATCTTTCGACTCCATAATGACGAGGTGCCGGACCACGTAAGACTTATCGAATAATGCCTTACACTCCGGGCTTTCCATCAAAGAATCAAGCTTGTGACAGTATGTGCACCAGGACGCGTGAAACACGATCATTACCCTCTTATGCGCGCCGGAAGCTTCATGACAGGCATCTTTTATCACAGTATCAGCGGCAGGCGGGGCTTCGCGCTTTATAAAAGAAGCGGATAGCAAAAAAGCAAACAGGACAGCAGAAAAGGTCTTCATATCAATTCTTTTAAGTCTAAATTTACACAGAAACTATAAGAATGAAAGCAATTGTTATCGAAAAACCAGGCGGCCCCGAGGTCCTGCAGCTAAAGGAATACCCCACTCCAAAGCCTGATCCGCTGGAAGTACTGATCGAAGTAAAAGCAGCCGGTCTCAATCGGGCCGACCTATTGCAGCGTGAAGGCAAATATCCTCCCCCTCCCGGCGTGCCACAGGATATTCCCGGCCTCGAGATCTCCGGCATCGTCACCGCCTGCGGTACCGACGTAACGATGTGGAAACCCGGAGACAAGGTCTGCGCATTGATTGCCGCCGGAGGCTATGCTCAATATGCCGTGACAAAGGAAGGACAATGCATGCCCATACCGGAAAACCTCGACTTTGTACAGGCAGCCGCGCTACCCGAGGCCGTGGCCACCGTCTGGTCCAATGTATTCCAGCGCGGGCAGCTAAAAGCCGGAGAGCACCTGCTCATCCACGGCGGCAACAGCGGCATAGGAACCGCAGCCATCCAGCTGGGCAAGGCCTTCGGCGCCACCGTGTCCGTCACCGTTAGCAGCGCCGAAAAAGCCGAAGCCTGCCTCCAACTCGGCGCCGACACCGCCATCAATTATAAGACACAGGAATTCGACCAGGTGCTGGCCAGCCAGGGCGTGGACGTCATCCTCGACATGGTCGGCGGCGACTACTTCACCAAAAACATGCGCATCCTAAAAGAAGAAGGCCGCATCGTCTACATCAATTCAGCAGCAGGCAACGTCGTGCCGCTGAACCTCCATCAGATGATGGTCCGCCGGATCACGCTGACAGGAAGCACGATACGCGTGCGTGACTACGCCTGGCGAAAAGCACTCTCCGCCGAGCTTCAGCAAAAGGTATGGCCGCTGATCACCTCCGGAAGATACAAACCCGTTATTCATCGAACCTTCCATTACACAGAAACCGCCAAAGCCCACGCATTCATGGAAACCAGCCAGCACACCGGGAAGATCATGCTTTCATGGGAGTAGGAGGCGCAGCAGCATCCAATTCCGCCTTGTCCTCTGCCGTCAACTCCACATCCACAGCCCGCATATTTTCTTCCAGGTGCGCCAGATTCGAAGTACCCGGTATCAGCAAAATATTCTCCGCATGATGCAGCAGCCAACTCAACGCCGCCTGATGCTTTGTTATTCCCTTCCGGTCCGCAACCCGCTGCAGAACTTCCTCTTCTCCCGCCATACCTCCGCCGATGGGAAACCAGGGTATAAATGCGATCCCCTGCTCGCGGCAGTAATCCAATACGGGCTCCCACTTCCTGTCCATCACACTATACCGGTTCTGCACCGATACTACTTTAAAGAATCGCTGCGCAAGCTTAACCTCTTCCACCGAAACCTCCGACAAGCCAATATGCCGGATCTTACCGTCCTGCTGCGCCTTTTGTAAAAAACCAAAACTTATCTCCGCAGGCACTTTTGGGTCGATGCGATGCAGTTGATACAAATCGATCCGCTCCAGCTTCAGTCTTCGCAAACTTCCATCCAATGCGTCCTGCAAATGCTGCGGACTCGCGTCATTGTTGATATCTGCCCAAGGCCCAAAACGGACCAGACCTCCCTTCGTTCCAATGACCACGTCTTTCTTATACGGATACAATGCCTCCGCAATCAGCTGCTCCGAGGTAAAAGGTCCATACTGATCTGCCGTGTCGATGAAATTGACGCCCAACTCTACCGCGCGCCGGATCACATCGATCGACTGCTGCGGGTTCTCAGGCATCCCCCAGATCTGAGGCCCGGTAATCCGCATAGCGCCATATCCCATCCGATTGATGGCCAGATCGCCTCCCAATAAAAATGTTGCTTTTTTCATATCCTGCTCATTTTAATGTTTACAACATCAAATGTAGTCAGGTTTCACCCTGCAAACCTTAACCTTTTCAAAGGCTTACTTATACTTTTCAAATCGCCGCTATCAATGCGCTTTCCCTTCGCCAAAGCGTTTCCGCAGCTCCATCGGCGTCATACCCGTATGTTTTTTAAAAAACCGGTTGAAATACGTCTGATACTCAAACCCCAGCCCAAAAGAGATATCCGAAACGCTGTGATCGGTATAACACAACAACGATCTGGCCTCCGCAATCAGCCGTTCGTTAATATGAGCGGTCGTCGACTTGCCCGTCGCCTTTTGCACGGCCGTATTCAAATGATTCACATGCACCGCAATCTGATCGGAAAAATCGCTGGCCTTCTTTAATCCGACCAGACCGGCGGGTAGATCCACCGGAAACTGCGCATTCAACAACCGTAAAAACTGTGTCGCGATCCGCTCCTCCGCCTTCGGCAGCCTTTCCTTGTCCGAAAGCTGCCGCATCAATATCGCTTCGTGAAAAACCAGACTCAAGTGACTCCGGAACAATTCATCTTTATATACATAATCGGTATCTGCCGCTTCCCGCATCCGGCGGAACAACATGACCATATATTCCCGCTGCCTATTATCCAGGAAGTATACAGGCGACTGCTGCGCGCTGAACAACAGCTCAGAAAACCCAACCAGCTCCGCACTGGCCCCGATAAACGCATCGTTGAAAACACAAAAATACCCCTGTGTTTCCTCTTCGCCTCCCGGGCTCTTCCACGAATAAGGGACCTGTGGATTCAAAAACACGATCGCAGGCGGTCTCCCTTCAAAGATGCCGGCAGAACCATATTGGAGCGAATTACTCCTGCCATCCGTCACCAGGCTGATCTTAAAAAAATCACGCCGGTTATAAGAAGCCAGGGTACACTTTCCCTCGCCGATCGCTGCTATCTTGAACTGCCCTTCAACAGCGCCTGTCGAAAGCGTGCCTTTCTTTATTGCTGGAGTTACCATCCATCAAAGTTATACAAATCAAATCATCCGGCAAACCGACCCAAGCGCCGAAGCCAATCGCGATTTCGTCAGCAGCATCAGCTGCGGATGCGTTCCCTCACCTATTCTCCAGGCATCGCATAAGACTTGAATTGGCTGATAATGCCGACGGCGCTGATCCTGCTAAGCCTTGGCGACCCCGACAGAGCAAAGGCAGGCCGCATCATGCAGGCTATGATGAAGATGGTAAAGCTCGACATCCCAACTCTGCAAGCCGCAGCAGAGGCGAAATAACTTTTTACGCTCCACTCCTTCGGAAAACCACAAAATCATCGAGTAAAAACCCTCGATTTTTGAGATCAGAAAATTAATATTTGTCCCGTAAAATTCCCTGTCAACCTTTAGCAAGACGAACGAAATCCCGCATCAGAAAACGATGTCAAAGCCGTGCCTAAAGTAAACCACTTAATTTTTTTTAGAGTCCCAAACACAGCCTGCTTAATGATTTCATCATTTTAAAAAGTTATGATTTTCTGATTTATTGTCATAGCTTGGTATTGTTGTTTTTGATCCCTCCCTTCAACAGCTCCGTTAAACCAAAAAAACCTTCTTTCTTATGAATCACACTTGCTCCTCAAAAGGGCGCCATGCGTTTGCGCCCCACCGTTTCCAACCAGGCTAGTTCCTGTGTTCTTATCTACAATCGATCGGACAGACACAAAGATCCGACGGCCCCCCTGTCATCTAAAACGATGTGATCAGGTCGGATAAGCCTTTTTTTGCGCGCACAATACGCGAGTCCAATTCCTATATCCAATTAACTAACGTTTATATATACACGTAATTTATAATCTCACTTGATATGAAATCATTTCTGCTGCTACTAGCTCTGCTTCTGCTCAAGGCAGCTGCCTTTGCCCAACAACCCTCTTCTCCAGCCAAACGATGGGCATACCAGGATTCTATACCGGCCCAACCCGCGCTATGTAAAGACAGTCGCGGCGTTCAGGGCTTTATATATGACAAGGGCAACGGCAGAAAAGAATTCAGACGCGCAGACAGCCTTCTTTCCATAAACCGGTCAGCTCTTATCCCGGCACATCGGCTTGTCCGCAAACCGGCTAAACCGGCCAGCAGTATGCCGGTCAATCCCGCTGCCAGCGCACCGGCCAAACCGACAGCGGCCAAAGGAAGTTTAAACCCGGCTAATTAATCTAAACATAGACCGTTTTATGAAATATCTTCTGTTATTCTTTGCAGTTCTGTTGGCAGGACAGGCGCTTCATGCCCAGACGGCTCCACACACCTACATCATCACCTCCGACAGCACAAAACTCACCGGCTGCGACAGCAACGAACTCATCATCGAAAACCATACGCAGGCCATACCCGGCTTTCTTTTTAACACAGGCAAGGGCCGCACAAAATTCCTGCGGGGATTGATCAGCCTCAACGACAGCCAATACCTCGTCGGCGCAGACACCCTGAACCTAAACAACGCGACAAAAGCGCTCACCGGAGATAACGGCATACAGCGGATCAATAATGTTTTCGAATTCGGCAACGACGATAACGATCCCTATGGCGAGCCCGCCTATCAAAACCGCAACACGCACTATAACCAGGACGGCTATATCTTTAACTGGATGACGATGGGAAGCATTTTTAACATGACCGAATACGATGCTCCTACCACAGAAACAAATGTACTGGCGCCTTATTACCTTGCCAGATTCAAAGCCCCCGACCCCGGTCAGGCCGGCATCCTGATGGAAGCCAATGAAAGTCTGTATTGGGAAGGGCCGCTCAACTGGATCACCTTCAAGAACCACGCCTCCAACGCGGTAAAATATTATTGGTATGGAGACGACATGTGCGCCCAGATCTCGACGGTCACGAGACAAGGCGCTGACGGCAACGCCTACGCCTCCTTGCAATTCCAGGTAGCCAACGATACTTCCAACGGCGGTATCAATAACAACACGATGGCGATGGCAATCTACCCCTCCATGCCCTCCGCGGAGACAGGTCAGATAGCACTCCCTACCGTCGGGATAAAAAGGTTGAACATAGCGGACTATAATGATATCTGGGTAGCCTCCGAATTTCCCCAGCAAGAACAAAATCCCTGGTCCAGGATGGTCGTCAACGCACATAACTACCCCATCATATTTGCCAATCTTCCCCAGACAAACTATGATACCGTCAATTTCAAACCGCTGGTGATCAACCCATATACCGGCGCGATCAATTACATGACCTGGACCGGGCAGGCTCTTTCAGGGGCTTCTTCCGATGTCATCCGATCCTCTCTTGCGGTCAACGGAACTATCACCGCAAAAAAACTACAACTCTCCCCTACCGGCTGGCCAGACTATGTTTTTGACGGCAGCTATAAACTCATGCCCCTGCACGATCTGGATCAATATATCGTCCGTCACAAACATCTGCCCGGCGTTATCCCTGCAGACGAGGCAGCCAGCAAAGGCATCGAAGTCGGAGAAACCCAGGCCGTACTGCTGAAAAAGATCGAAGAACTGACCCTGTATACGATCGACCAGGACAAACAGCTCCGTGAAATGAGACAGGAACTAAATGAATTAAAACAGCTGATCGGCAAAAAACCAACCAATTAAATCCGTTTATGAAACTCTTTCTGCTGTTAATATTAGTCTTTTTTCACTGTAGCCTGCTTCATGCGCAGAAACATACCTATACAATAACCTCCGACAGCACAAAACTCACCGGATGTGATAGTAACGAACTCATTATTGAAAACCACACACAGACCGTTCCAGGCTTTTTATTCAATACCGGCAACGGACGGACAATCTTTAAAAGAGCTTTGCAAAGACTGAACGACACGAGCTGGCTGATCGGGATAGATACGCTCCGGATAACTGTAGGCAATGGCATAAGCTACTCCGGCGACACAGTAGAATTAGGAGGCACTCTTACAAAAGACACAAAGGTCACGATCCTTAATAATCAACTCTGGTTAAGAACGCCTTTCAAGGCGGGAGAAGGCCCAGAAAAGACGGGACAGATCTTTATAGGAGACAGCAATTATATTCAGCCCTGGAAAAGTACTCCTTCCGGATACCAGCACAACTCCTCCCTGGTGATATCCAAAACGAAAGAAAACAACAATGAGAATGTCGAACTGCTTAGTATGACCACCGCAGACGCGCCTGGCAAAAATGGATGGTTCCTTTTTGATTATACCAACCAGGGCGGCTTTGTCCAGCCAAGAATGGAAACATACTCGAATGCCGGAGCTTCCACCATTTCGTCTTTTGAACACGACATCATAGGGAAGGCAAACGGCCAGGTGCAATATCTTCTGAATTTTGTCGATTATGACTCCCTGGATCAATCGGCAAAATACAACACTACTACAGCGGACTTCTTTGCGCTATCAAATAATTACAACATCGGCTATTATGTCGACAACAACTTCGACGTCGGCATCGGCAAAATACCCGTAAAAGGTATCCGGTTGGATGTCTCCGGAAAAGCTTCGTTTACAGATACGGTCGCAATGGGCGCCAGGGCTTCATATAATTCTAATCTCCATTCCTCCTATACGCAATACTCGCTGGTAGATAAGAAGTACACGGATAGTCTAACGGCGGTTGTCCATTATCATCATAGTATTTCGACGCCTGCCTCAGGTACTACAGTAAGTGTTTTGAATAATCAATATACGATAATCAACCCCACTGGCGCCATAGCATCGCTAACGGTTGCTTTACCTTCTTCGCCTTCAGACAACGATGTCGTGCTGATCAAATTCGTAAAAGCAGTGACAGCCGTTGCCTATAGCGGAGGAACAGTAGCAGACGGAAATGCAGCCCCTGCCGCAGGAACGCTGTTAACACTCACATTCGATGCAGCCACAGCAACATGGTACTAAAGTTAGCTATCATATTATCCCTTTGCTTCGCAGCGCTTCCGGTCCTGGCACAGCTGACCCCGCCGGCCCAAACCGGTATATCCAGCCTGCAACGTAAGCTCAACGCAAAGAAGGATTCTTTGTCTCCGGCAGTTGACAAATATGTGCAGCCGGGTAAAGTTATAGCCGCAAAAAAAGATACTACGCCTGTGAGGAAACCAATGCCGGGTCTGGCCAAGGTTGCCGATGAAGAAGTGACACCGCCTGCTGCCTTTATGCCTTCGCTGGATCACAACTCCTGCAAAGCCCTGGTTTTCCTGCCAAAGCCTGCCGACTCGGGGAATTACCAGGCTTCAAAGACACCGCCTGCTCCGCCAAAAGCGGCGCCGGCTTCGCCGCACACGCCCTTCCTGCAGATCCACGGCAATGTGCTCTACAACCTCAACTACTATTCCCGGATCGATACGCCTTACAACGAACGGAACGTCTACCAGCATACGATCCAGACCTGGCTCGATGTGTTGGTGAAAGGACAGTATCCGTTCAGGGTGTTTTTAACCAATCACTTCAGCAATTCTAAACTCTTCCCCAACTACTCAGACTTCAATCTGGGTTATAACAACTATGGCTTTAACCAGCAGATCCGCGACGAACTGCGCAAGGAATATCTCGCCTCCTTACCCGGTCAAAAGCAGATCGACAGCCTGCAGCAGCTGCTGACCAAAGACTGGCAAAAATTAAAAGGCCTCGAAGGTTTTGGTAAGAACCCCTCGGTCATTCAAAAGCTGGTAGAAGCCCGCGAAGCCGCTGCTCTTGGCAAGAAGCCGGATTCGACAAAACACGATGACGAGATGGATTCCATCTACGCCATTAAAAAACAGCAGGCCGATTCCCTGCGACGCGAGATCACCAGGGTGCAGCAACTGCTGCAGGGCGCCAAAGGCCAGTCACAGACCGCCATCTCCCAGAACTTAGCCGCCATCCAGAAACTGGATAACCCCGACCAGGTCAGAAAAGAGTTGCCCAACCTCGGCATCGGAGACTCTGCCCTGCCAAAGGGCTATAAGACCCTGATGGCGATCAAGTCCTTCGGCATCGGCCGGACCGTCGTCAATTATTCGGAACTGTCGGTGAAGAATATCTCTGTCAACGGCGTTCAAGCCGAATACAATCCCGGTAATTACTACGCCTTTGCCACCGGCGGCGTCGACTACCGCTTCCGCGACTTTATCGTACAGGAACCCAACCAGTCCCACCAATACCTCAACGTCTTCCGGGTCGGCAGAGGACTCAAGAATGGCAACAATATCATTCTTACCTACTTTGTCGGCAAGCGCCAGTTGTATAACAGCGCCACCACCGACACCCTGCCCACCCAAACGCCTTCTTCTTCGCTGATGGGCTTCACCGTACAGGGTAATTACCACCTGACCAAAAACATCCTCTTTACCGCAGAAGCAGGCAAGTCCTCTTCGCCTTCCTATACCGGCGACTCGACGCATAAGTCTTCCTCCAGCCTGCATCTGTTCAGTATGAACGACCGGACCAATGAGGCCTGGTCGACCCAGCTCAAAGCTAATTTCCCGGAAACATACACGCGCGTCACCGCTTCCTACAAACACCTGGCGCAGAACTACCAGTCCTTCAGCGTCTTTACCGATGGCTCCGCCACCAGCGCCTGGGCCGTCAATGTCGATCAGCTCTTCTTTAAAAAACAACTCGATATCAATGTCGGGGCCAATACCAACGACTTCAGCAATCCGCTGATCGGCAGCCAATACAAGAGCACCACCGTGTTCAAGAGCATCCAGGCGACGCTGCGTAAGCGGTACTGGCCCACCATTTCACTGGGTTATTTCCCCAGCAGCCAGATGACAAAGCTGGGTGACGGCGGGTATATCGAAAACCTCTTCTATACCCTGGTGGGCAACCTGACCCAGTCCTACCAGGTGCACCAGCTGCTGATGAACACGACGGTGGTCTATACCCAGTTCTATAACCGCGCAGCCGATTCGGGTTTTACCTATTTCAATACAAAGAACCTGATGGTCAGCCAGTCGCTCTTCCTGAACCAATTCACTTTCCAGGTCAATGCGACGGCGGCCACCAACCAGGACTATCAGCTCTATACCCTGGAGGGCAAGCTGCAACACGCATTCTGCAAGTGGCTGACGCTTGGCGCAGGAGTAAAGTACAACCACCAGACCGGGTACAATATCGATCAGATGGGCTACTCGGCGGAGGCGACGCTAAAGCTCAACAAACTGGGGCAAGTGCAGTTCTCTGCCGACAAGGGTTATATCCCCGGCATGAACAACATACTGGTACCGGATAATACAGGCAGACTGACTTATATAAAAACATTCTGAATCGTCATCTTATGTATAAACAACGATTTCTCTTCTGTTTGCTGATGCTGGGAACCCTGGTTTCCCGCGCACAGGTCACTATGACCTTACAGGTTCCACCGGTCGGCGTCCTGGTGAAGAATCAGCTCTGGAACATGCTGCTGGTCAATACCAGCGGCCATTCGCTGACCGTAAAGATCAGCCTGGTCCTGCTGGATGAGAAGACCAACCAGCCGGTACTGACGGGGACCACCCTGCCGTTCCTATTGGACAAGGGCGCCAAACAGCTACAGGCCAGGGACCTGGGCGCGATCGAATACACTTACAACGGCCCGGCTATCCTGTCGGACCGCAATGCCAACGGCCTGCTGCCGGTGGGCAATTACCAGGCCTGCTATTCTGTACAGACGAATGTATCCAAGGCGCCTGCTACAGAGAATTGTATCCAGCTGGCGGTCGATCCGCTGAGTCCACCTTTATTAAACACACCCGCCGACGAAGGCAGCATCTATACCAGCTATCCCCAGTTCACCTGGCTGCCGCCGACCCCGATACAGTTGTTCAGCGATCTGAGCTATAATCTTGTACTGGTGGAAGTGTTGCCCGGCCAGGGCAAGGCCGATGCGATCGAGCAGAACATCCCGATCTACAGCGGGGGGCTGGTCCGCAATCTTTACGAGAACTATCCTTCTTCCTACCGCTCGCTGGACACCGGGAGACTCTATGCCTGGCGGATCGTGGCGATGAATGGCGGGCTGCCGGTCTCGATGAGTGAGATCTGGACCTTCAAAGTGGCTGCTCCCGCGCTGCCGGCATTGAAAACGACTTCTACTGCCTATATCTCATTGAAAAGGGGGCTTGACCCAGCCATTGCTTCCTGTGGATCGACGCTGACGGTCTTCTACGACAATGAAGCTGCCGATTCAACCGTACAGTATACCGTTACCTGCCTCCAGGAAGCCGGAAACCCTACAGTACAAAAAGGTCCACTTTCATTGAGAAGAGGCAGCAATCTTTTACAGATACCATTACAAAACGGATACTCCTCGGATAAGGTCTATCTCTTCCAACTGGTGAATGGCCGGAAGGAATCATGGACGGTAAAGTTCACCACAAAAAAATAGCCCCTACAATGATAGCAACATTAGCTGCCAGGTTTAGAAAGCATATCGCTGTACTGCTCTATGTTACCTTTTACAGCCAGTTCGTTATGGCGGCGGAAGAAGGGCGCTTTTTTCCGGCGCCCAGCCATAGGGTCACAGAATCGCCGATATACACAGGGATCACGGGAACACCCCGCGAACCTTTGTTCATCAAGCCTGATTCTTCTGTGGTTCCGGGTCGGCGTTCAGCTTCATCGAAGCCCAAGGTCTCTGAAACAAAATCGATCTTATCCAACAAGGGAAGCTTATCATTTGCAAAGACTTCCATCGGCGGCCCCAATCAACCGGAAATGTCTTCTTTCAAATCTGCCAATGACAACAACATGGTTGATCTGTTCTCCGGCAATTTTTCTTATAATATCCCATTGTTGGATGTGGGCGGCTACCCCGTCAATATTTCCTACCATAGCGGGATTTCACCCGATGACGAAGCCAGCTGGGTTGGATTGGGCTGGAATATAAACCCGGGAAGCATTAGTCGTAGTATGCGGGGTGTGCCGGATGATTTCAATGGCGGTAGTGACAGTATCCGCAAGACAGCCAGCATAAAGCAGAATGTTACCATAGGAGGCACCATCGGTGACAATGCGGAAGTAGTGGGTCTCCCGCTTCCCACCGCCACAGCCAGTCTTGGCTTATTTAACAGCACCTACAACGGCTGGGGACTCGAAGCCGGCCTGAACGTATCAATCAATGCTGGTTCAAAATCCAGCGGACCATTTTCTGGCGGCCTTAGCCTCACCGACAATTCTCAAAATGGGTTTTCAATCTATCCAAGCCTGTCTTATAAATTAAATGCAGAAGAGGTTGGCGATGCCGGCGTTGGAAACAGCCTCAATCTGAATGCTGCCTACAATTCCAGAACAGGTTTAAAAGATATCAGCATGGGCGTTAGCCGATTTATCGAAAAATATAATGAGAACGCCAAGGACGGCGAGAACGACTACAACAAGGTCTGGGAGGGAGGAATGGCAGGGATCTCGTTTTCGAGAAATACGTATACCCCTACCATCTCACTTCCTCTGACCAATTACAATTTCTCCTTTACAGGAAAAGTAGGCGGTGAAGCAGCAGCGTTTCATCCCAATCTATATTTAAGCGGCTATTATTCAAAGGAATATATTGCAGCCGCGGACACTTCTCTTTCTCTGCCTTCTTTTGGTTACCTGAACTATCAGGGCATCGGCAATAACTGGGCATCCCTGACAGACTTTAACCGCGAAAAGGAGATCCCCTACCGGGAAAAGCCTGCCGTTCCAAATATCGCCGTTCCCTTTTATACTTACGATATATTTAATATTTCAGGAGAAGGGACAGGAGGCATGTTCCGCGCCTATAGGGGTGATATAGGATTCATCGCCGACCACCTTATAAAAACAAAAACACTTTCAGCAGGCGCCAGTATCGATTTTGGCGGCGGTGATATCGTCCACGCCGGTGTCGACGTCAACGCCAATTATTCCACCACCCAATCAGGCCCATGGCTGCAGGACAACCTGCTTCGAAACAGCACAAACTTTCAAAACAGCAATGGCTTCTTTGAAGCGGCTTACTTCCGCAATCCCGGAGAAAAAGCGATCAATACAACAGCCTTCTATAATGCCATCGGTGGAGATAACGTCGTAACCAATGCGCTTTTCCAATCCGGCTCCTCTATTCAGGCCACCAATACATTTAATCTCTATAACAACCAAAACCGCGTTGGTTCTATCGCAATTACTCCTTCTTCTGCCGTCCGGACAACCAGAGACAAACGCGCCCAGGTCATCTCTTACCTGACAGCCCAGGAAGCCTCCGTCTCGGGACTGGATAAGTCGATCAACAACTATGCTGTTAACAAATTTGGCCTACGATACTGCGAAAACGATGCAATAGAAGATGCCTCCGCCAACGGAACCGGACTAATGGGCTATTATTTTAACAACCAGGATTTATCAGGCGCCCCTGTTCGGGCGCAGCTCGACCCTTTTATTTTCAACAGCTACAACACCGGCAGTCCTTTCTGGGATCCCGGCGGCAGCCCCGAAGTCAGGCAGGATAGTAAAATAATGAGCGGGGACCACTATTCTATGCGCTGGCTGGGCAGAATAAAGGCCCCAACAACAGGCACATATACTGTTGGGACATATAGCGACGACGGCATCCGCGTCTGGATCGACAATACACTTATGATCAACGACTGGACGGTACATGGCAGCAAATGGGACAGCTGTCATCTCAACCTCGTTGCAGGAAAATTGTACGATATCCGGATAGAGTACTTTGAATATACAGGCTACGCAAGACTCTACCTCGCCTGGCAGAAACCGGGGGATCCAAAAGATATTACCAGCCAAAGGGATACCCTCGGTACAAAATACCTCTATCCACCCCTTACCGTCGACACCTTCCCTGTAAATCCTATTCTCACCCACGAGAACAGGGTCAACAGCTTCCGAAAAGCCAATCATATCTCAGAGATCAATGTACTGGATCCGGATGGCAGACGCTATGTCTATGGTATCCCTGTTTATAATCTGAAACAGGACGAAGTCAGTTTCTCTGTCAATAAGAGCTATGGCAATCCACTAACGGGCCTTACCTCTTATGTAGATGGGGTAGACAATACTACCAGCAATTCCAATGGAAAGGACGGCTATTACAGTCGGGAACAAATTCCTTCCTACGCACATTCCTTTTTATTGACCGGAGTTCTCTCGCCGGATTATGTCGACGTAACCGGTGACGGTATCAGCGATGACGACATCGGCGATGCCGTCCGCTTCGACTATTCCAAAACGAGCGGGATTTTCAATCCTTACGGCTGGCGTGCCCCTTACTCCACCGGCAATGCCAACTACAATGAAGGATTAAAAAGTTATGACCGGGATGACAAAGCCAATTATATCTATGGTAAAAAAGAACTGTGGTACTTGCATTCCATAGAGTCAAAAACAATGGTCGCCAATTTTACGCTGCAACGCAGGGCAGACCTCCTCGAGACGGACGAACACGGCAATAAGCTGGATAGCGGAAAAGCGATGTGTCTGAAGCAGATCGACCTGTATTCTAAAGCTGATTTTATGCAGCACGGCACAAGCGCTACGCCTATCAAAACCGTCCATTTCGAATACACCTATGAACTATGCCGGGGTATCAATCAACCAGTCAATGACTCGGGTAAACTGACGCTGAAAAAGATCTGGTTTTCTTATAATGGAGACGATAAAGGAAAAGAAAATCCCTATATTTTCAATTACCATCCCAATAACCCCAGGTATGCCAACAATTCCGTTGACAAATGGGGGACTTATAAAGATCCTTCCCAAAATCCAGGATATACTTCTTCCAACCAGATAAACAATTCTGACTATCCCTATAGCATACAGGACTCGGCACTGGCTGCCGGTAACGCCGGGGCCTGGAACCTCGACTCTATTACACTTCCAGCTGGCGGCCGTATAAAGATCAATTATGAAAGCGACGATTATGCCTATGTACAAAACCGTCGCGCCGCCCAGCTCTTCAAGATCGCGGGTTTTGGAACCGACACCTCAGGCAGCTTTAGCAACAAACTATACGACGATCTGCTTGATCATATGTATATATATGTGAAAGTACCTTATACCGTGACCACTGAGCAGGACCTTTTTGTGCGCTACCTTGAGGGCATTACCAAGTTGTATTTCCGGCTCTATGTAAAAATGCCCGCCGATGATTTTGGCAGCGGCGCCGAATATATCCCCTGTTACGCCGATCCGGATGTGTCCGCAGGTAGATGGTATGGTTTTGTCGATACTCATACCATCTGGATCAAAATAAAAGGAGTAAACAATACGGGAGATGGAGATGGCAATGCCAGCCCATTGGCCCTTGCCGCTATTAATTTTCTTCGTCTCAATCTTCCCTCCAAAGCCTATCCCGGCTCCGAGCTAAAAGACAATCTGACCTTATCGGATGCAGTCAAAATAGTGGCTTCGCTTGGCGGCAATATCATCGACATGCTCGATGGATTCAGCAATGTCGCCCGAATGAATAACTGGGCAAATCTGACCGATACCAGCCGAACCTTTATCCGTTTGGACAATCCTGTACTAAAAAAGTACGGCGGCGGTCTTCGCGTGAAAAGTGTGCTGATCTATGACAACTGGAATGCGATGACAGGTCAAAAAGAAACCGTTTATGGGCAAACCTACGATTATACAACAACCCATTCTATCAATGGCGTACCGACAACAGTAAGCAGCGGAGTAGCTGCCTGGGAACCGGCTATAGGTGCAGAAGAGAATCCATTCCACCTGCCGGTAGAATACGTAGACAAACCATCTATTCTTGCACCCGCTGCCATGGCCTATTCAGAAGAACCCCTTGGAGAAGCCCTTTACCCTGGAGCCTCCATCGGGTACAGCAAAGTCCGCGTACGCACCATCCATGCAGCAGGCACTCGTTCAGCCAACGGCTATTCGGAGACCTCCTTCTATACCAGCTACGACTTTCCAACCAGCTGGGATTGGTCCTTGCTGGACAACGACAGCAAGAAACGATACAAACCTTTGCTGAACAATTTCCTTCGTATCAATTCTATGAATTATCTCACTATCTCACAAGGCTTTAAAGTCGAGCTGAATGATATGAGCGGAAAAATCAGAAAAGAAGCGACCTATAGCGAGACCGATCCAATAAATCCTATTACCTCGGTAGAAAACTTTTACAAGGTGGATGACGGCATTACACAAACAATGCACCTGAACAATACGGTCACAACGATCGACCCTTCTGGCAATATCGATACCGCCGCCACAATTGGCAAAGACGCGGAACTAATGTCAGACATGCGGGAGCAGACTACTACATCGATTGGCGGCAATATCAATATCAACGAAGACATGTTTGCCGCAGGTATCCTGCCTATCATTCTGCCAACGCTGCTTAACCTCTATCAAAAAGAGACGACACAATTCCGGTCCGTAGCCATGACAAAGGTCATCCAACGATATGGTATTCTGGACAGCATAGTCCATATAGATAGAGGGAGTAAGGTAACTTCGGAAAACCTTCTTTTTGACAGCGAAACTGGGAACCCAATCCTAACCCGAACCCGAAACGAATTCGACGACTCCATTTATCAGTTCCAATATCCTTCTCATTGGGTTTACAACGGAATTGGCCCTGCTTATCAGAATATTGATGTTCAACTGCTCCATCTAACCATCGAAAACGGAAAGATCACAGAAGGATTACCACAGCCGGACTCCGTCTATTTTACCGCAGGCGACGAGCTATTGATCTATAGCAAGCAAACGATTGGAGTACTTCACTGCATCAATGATTCTGCTACTTTCCCTGACAACTACAGGCTTTGGGTGATCGATTCCAATCTTGTCCATGGAGCATCTCCCAGGCTATTCCTGGTTGATCAGAATGGAACACCCTTTTCAGGAAATGACGTAACAGTGAAAATAGTTCGATCAGGTCGGAGAAACATTGACGGACAAGTAGGAGCAATCGCTTCATTAGCTAATCCGCTGGTTAGATCGGGCCAGGGACAATACCAGCTTGTCTTCGATTCTACAACTAAAGTTATCAACGCTGCCGCAGAAGAGCTAAATCAGGAATGGCGGGTAGAAGACAAAAGACGATCCGATATTTTCTCCAATTGTGTCTACACACAACAAGACAGCGCCCGCGCACTTGCAGAAGGCTGCTCCTGTCTTAAGCCGCTTTTTGACTACCTGATCGCCTCTCACCGGTTACAGGCGCCCAAGATCTTCCCGGTTACAGTAGGAGCGCTGGTCACTGCTGCCCAGAACGCGGGTTACCCGATAAGTTTAGCTTCGTGCCCGATCCTTTCGGACAACGCGGCTCTACCTTTCTACAATCTTACACCCGTAAACTCACCTGTCTATCAGGTACGTATCGGTTCTGTCGTGGTGGATCTCCGGAATCAAAGCGGGTTGACCATGAATCCCTATCTACTGACCAGCAGTTCCTGCAACGCTCAGGGTCAGCCGGTCTTTAAGAATCCAGGCCTTGTCGTACCCAAACCAGATACGGTCACGGTTCGATTCTATCCCAGCTCCGTCAACCTGCTTTCGACGATTGGCTCAACCTGCCCCGACTATGCAGACAGCCTCCTACAGGTTGATTCCACTTCTGATCACCTGATGGTTGAGAATAGTCTTTCCGTCGATGGCTGGGACCGGAGTGCCGTATCCGTCCTCAATTTCCAACAGCTTCAACAGATCCCTTACTGGGCCAATATTCTGTCCGCCAAAATGGTCCTGCAAGCCGATCATCGCGGCCATATTCCCGGTCTGTATGACAGCGCCAACTCTATTCTGCCGGTAGACTCCCTGGGCGTTTCGCTGGTAGCCCCTGCAGGCTGGTTCCCCTATCAGCCAATAGACACCATGTTGTATGAGGCCTACTATACGCCTTGGTTCGGCGGAGCAAGAAACAGAACGCCGTTTAACAACGATACGATCGATGTCGCCAGTTATGTGGCAGGATACGTCAGTGGGGAATACGGCTCCAGCGCCTTTGTACTCGCAGAAGGATCAGGCCGGATGCATTCCCATCACTATGATTCGGCAGATCGGGCAAAAGACATCGTTCCACCCTACCTGCTTGGCGGTTACAGTAATTACTATTCAACCTTCTATTCAAAAAAATATGCAGATTCCACTAAATGGCCGGCCATTGTAGTCACCTATGTCGAACCTCAGTCCTTTGTCGATACTTTGGGCGCCGTATTGGAATACAATGCAACCATAGATTGCAATACTGTATACGGAAGATCTTGCTACAGTAGTATTACGGATACTACCGTTAATCCATATCTGTATGGCATTCTCGGAAACTTCAGACCGGATGCCAGATATGTATATTACGGCAGAAGAAACCAGTCCGATCCGATCATACCAACCAATATCCGAACCGACGGCACTATAAAGAGTTTTGCTCCCTTCTGGATGTTGCACAACGGCAAATGGAACCCGTCCTATGATACCACCCGATGGGTATGGAATAGCAAAGCGACTCTGTACAACCGAAAAGGATTTGAACTCGAAAACAAAGATCCGCTCGGGCGATACAATTCGGGCCTTTACGGGTATGGCCTGACCCTTCCGACCGCAGTAACGAATAATGGCCGGTACCATGAAACCGTCTTTGATGGCTTCGAAGACTACGGATACGTTCCGGATGCCTGTGACAGCCTTTGTCCGGAAGCTCGCCCCTTCGACTTTTCTCCCTATATCAATTTGCTCACTACGACACAGGCCCATACCGGATTGTATAGCCTGAAAATAACGCAGGACAGCATTGTTACGATGACTGCGCCCATTATATCGCAAAGATCAGAAGCGCCCTTGTCCTTCACAGATTCCTTACATGCCGATACCTGCTTTGGACAACAGTTCGAAGGAACACGCGCCGGTCAGAGCATAATCCTTCCGCCTTTCAAACCATTCCAGGGAAAGAAAATGCTAATCAGCGCCTGGGTAAAAGAAGACAATGGCTGTAGCTGCCGGAGTTATACAAGAAACCATATCCAGCTGAAATTTAATCAGACAGCAACAACATCGACTCTTACCTTAAGCCCCTCAGGAGCCATGATCGAAGGCTGGCAGCGATACGAAGGATTCTTTACCATCCCATCCGATGCCAGCGGCATGACACTCCTGCTTCAGGCATCCGACTCAGCCACAACCTACTTTGACGACATCCGCATACTTCCCTTTAATGGGGAAATGAAATCTTATGTCTATAACCCGGTCAATCTGCGGCTGATGGCAGAGCTGGATGAGAATAACTACGCTACCTTCTATGAATACGATGAGGAAGGTACACTCGTCCGGGTCAAAAAAGAGACAGAAAGAGGCATTATGACTATAAAAGAAATAAGAAGCGCCTTTTTAAAAAGGCAGCAACAATAAAACCACTGAATCATGAAAAAGAATATAATTAACCGTATACTAATTCTTGTCTTGCTGGCAGCCGGCCCTGTGAGTCTTAAAGCGCAAAAAGATCAGGCCAGACTAAAAGATCTCCTCACTAAAATGCAGCGGGCTTATCAAAAAGCCAGTTACCTGGAGTTTAAAGTAGAGTATTTCTATGCCAATCAGAAACATCTCAACCAGCATATGGATTCCCTTTACGGAAAAGTCCAGATGGATAAAGATCGAACCCGTTTTGTTATCGACAATTCTGAAACTGTCGTTACAGGAAAATATACCATACAGGTAATGAAACAGGAAAAGGCAATCTATCTCTCCAGCGCCAGGCGATCAGGCATGATGGACCCCGTAGGGATCACCGACAGCATTCTGGCACACATGGAAGGGACAGAAACTTCAATCAGTAAACAAGGGAACCAGGAAGTATTGACTCTTACCTTTCCTCCGGGTAAACAGTATACAAAGGTCACCATGACGATTGACGCCTCTACCGGCTTTTTACAACACGTCAGCTACGATCTCCATACCGCCTCTCTCGTTGGACAGGAAATGATCGACAAACCGGGTCACCCCGGCCCCTATCAGTCGGAAGGCCGCGTCGAAGTCGTTTTTAGCAGCTATCGCAACGGCAGCTTTACCGATGCTGTATTCGATGAACATAAATTTTTCAATCGTGTCGACGGTAAATTCGAGGCGACCGGGCAATACAAAGATTTCCAGATTTTTCAAGCTTCTTCAAACCTCTAATCCTGATTTATGCAACAGCTGCGGAGCTTCTTTTACGCATGGATATTCTTAGGCTTGATATTTATAGGCGCCCATCTGCCAGCAACAGCGGCTGACGGACCACACCCCGAAGTTCCGGAATTGCCGGGCGGCGGGGGGATAGTGGCCAAAGCCGTTCTGGATGGCAGTCTGCATCAGATAGTGACAGGCGCTTCTGTTACGGTAGCGGACTCGACATTTTACAATGCCTCCTATTCGGGACAGCTCGACACCTCCTATACTGTACAGAACCTTGTTACAGTAAAGATCAATGAGAACTCCACATTATATCTCCGTACCGCGTTTACAGCCACGGTGCAATTAAATATCGCTTATACCAACGCAGCGGGTGACACGGCATCGGTTGTCCGGAGTTTTACTATTAATTATGACTCGGCACACACCTACAACAGCAGAAACAGCTTTGCTTTTTCAGGCGCACATATTGTAACGCTAAAGGTCTTATCCATTACCACCAACGTCACCAGCTGGGATCCGACTGCCGTCCTACTTGTAGAAGATCAACTCGTAGCCATCCCGAATTTCCACTTTTCCTGCACCAATACCGTTACAGGTATTTCTGTCAACCCCTCTACAGACCCGACCGCAGATGAATTGCCTGTCAGCTGGTCTTCCGTCACAGGAGCAGATCAATACGATCTTGAATGGACCTATATTGATACAAGCGTCCTTCGTAACAGTCGATATGGCGCCCCGGCCGATCCTGCCCGACTCTTTCTAAACAATGCTTCCCGTGTGACCATAACAGGCACATCCTATAACATACCCTTGATCTATGATGACTCCGGAACTCTTTTTATTCGCGTAAGACCCGTAAAAATGGCAGGCCCCAACATCGCTGAACCTGCCATCTGGAGCTCGGATGCCAGTCCATCCGTGATGGGACGCTATTCCTTTCTTGGTCACGTCCGCCCCCTCAACTGGCAATCCAATATCGGCTTTTCGGAGGAAGGCAAACGAAAAGTGATCGTAAGCTATTATGACGGCAGCCTCCGGAATCGGCAAAAAGTCACGAAGGATAATACGACTAATACGATTATTGTGGGCGAAACTTATTATGACTATCAAGGACGCCCATCCATTGAAGTAATGCCTGCTCCCTCTCTCAGCAATATCATAAAATATACCGCCGCCTTTAATGTCGGCATCAATGGAACAGAATACAGCCAGTCCAACTATGATACCTTGTCAGACCCTTCAACCTTTTGCAGCATACATGCAGGCTCGATGTCAACTGTATCGGGTGCAGCAAATTATTTTTCGTCTGCTTTTTCGGCCAGGACAACAGGCCTGAACCAATTTATTCCCGATGCCCAGAACTACCCGTTCGCGGAAACGGAATATACGCCTGACAACACCGGCCGTATCAGCAGGACGGGGGGAGTTGGGCCCACTTACCAGCTGGGATCAGGCCACGAGACTAGATATTATTATGGAACTCCGGATCAGAATGAACTCGATGCACTGTTTGGAACAGAAGTAGGGAATAAGTCCCATTATTTCAAAACCATGACAAGAGACCCCAATGGTCAGTATGTAGTAACCTACCAGGATATGCATGGCCATACGATCGCTACTGCGCTGGCAGGTCTCTCGCCTTCTGGCATATCCCCGCTTGCTTCCAATACTTCCAGCACTGTCACAGAAAACCTGGCAGATTCCACCTCCCTGATAAAGCAGGGATTATCTTTGATCAGCCAGAGAAGCCTGCTGGTCCCTTTAGCAGGCAATTATCAATTTAACTATAACCTGAACCCTTCGGTTTTTACGGAAGCCAACTGCCAACAACAAAATATCTGTTACAATTGCCTTTATGACCTGGAGATAAAGATTACCGATAACTGTAACAACCAACTGCTCGGAGGTAAGCCATTTGATACGGTCGTACACAACTTTTCCCTCTCTTCGATCACACCTAATTGCTCGCCAACCTCGACAAACCTGAATTTTACGGTTTCCCTACCCGAAGGGAGTTACATGGTAACCAAGACGCTGACAGTCGATCAGGATGCTTATAACTATTACTTAGACAGCATTTACCTTCCAGGTAACACCTGTACTTCCCTGCAGCAATTCATCACCACCCAGAAAAACATCCAGGTAGCCGCTAACACTCAATGCGCGCCCACCTGCAGCGCCTGCCGCGACAGCGTAGGAACCTGGCCCCAATTCTGGGCAAACTATATCACAAAGGCCGGACTGACTCCCGCCGACACCGCGGCATACGTAAACGCCGCCATGACTTCCTATCAAAATGCTTTATCAGCCTGTAATGTGCTCTGCCAGGACAGTCTTTCGGTCGACAATGATATCCTCAACGCAATGCTGGCGGATATGACTCCCCCTTATGGCCAGTACGCAGACACCACCCGCGCAATAAACAAAGACCCGTATTCGATCTTTTACGCTCCCCTTACCGACACCAACTATGTCCCTGTCTACAAACTTGCTGACGTTCATTACACGGATGCAGACGGAAACCCAGATAGCGTCTACAACCCGGAATCGGGTCTGATGGTAGAACCAAATTCGCTCTCCATGAGCCAGTTCGTACAAAACTTCCGTACGTCCTGGGCCAATGCTCTCCTCCCCTATCACCCGGAATATTGTAAGCTCCAGATCCTGCAGGCACAAAAAGCCAGCGGCATCTGGGATAGAAAATTCGAGAACATCGATACTTACCAGGACGCATTGAATGGAGGCTATCTCAACCCCACCGGCGATGGACCATCCTCCTATCCCGTTGTAACCACTAATCTCGATCCGCTGATCTCCGCTTCCTCAAAAGTCAAATCGTATATCGAAGCAAGCATGAACGTCTTCCAGAAATCAGACGGCTCCCACCCCAACCTTAGCATGTGGGCCGTCGCCTGTATCATGGTAAAATGTAGCTCGACCGATAATTCCTGTCTAACCACCTATGCCAGTAACGCAAATGATTTCAACGCTTCTACCATGTGCCCCGGCGACCTCGACATGGCCTGGCGTAATTTCAGACAACTCTACCAACAGGTAAAACAGGAAGCGCTGTTTACCGATCTTCTGGACAAA
>JAATGQ010000033.1 GCA_015654595.1 Chitinophagales bacterium
AATGGCCAAACGTTCTTATTCACCGGTACCCTTACACGTCTCAAACGATCGGATGCAGAGGCTGCCGTGGAACAGAATGGCGGAAAGCTACTTAGCGGTGTAAGCAGTAAACTGAATTACCTGGTAGTGGGCGAGGATGCCGGCAGCAAACTAGAGAAGGCAAAGAAGATAACGACGATCAAAATCCTAACTGAAGATGAGTTTATCAGGATGCTCGAGATCCGGTAGCCTGGTAAAGCCATGGTTAAACGCTCATCGGGACAATGGCGCAAAAGCCACTCCAATCCCCAAAAATGCAGATAAGAAACGCTAGGATTATCCCTTACATATAAAGATATTTTCTTACGTCACTGGTAATTCGAAATTCTTTTTCGTACCTTAGAGAAAATTGATAGGCATGATTAGAAAACTCACCAGCGAAGTGTGGAAACCCTTGCAGTTTCCCGGCTGGAAACAATTGCGCAAAAAGTACGCACTTTCTTCCCTTGGGCGTGTTGCCAGCTATACGGAAGATGTGCTTGCCGACGGCAAGTTGCTGAACGGCAGTCTTACTACCGGTTACAAGACGTTGAATCTTCACCGGCCAGGCAACAATGGGACGCTTTACATTCACAGAGAGATCGCTCGTCTTTTTCTGGGAAAGGCATCTGTAAAGCACAAGTATGTGATCCATCTTAATCACAACAAGCTGGACAATGCTTCGAAGAATCTTAAATGGGCAACGCTGGAAGAAATGATCGATCATCAGCAAAAGAGTCCTGCAAAGATCGCGTACAAGAAGGTTCAGGCCAATCGTACTGTTGGGCTTAAGCTCACGGCATCCCAGGTCAAGACCATCAAGAAAACGCTTTCCAGCAAGAACAGGCAGTTGACGATCAAGAAACTTGCGGAAAAGTACAATGTCAGTGAAATGACTATGTATCGGATCAAGAGCGGAGAAAATTGGGGAAGGATCAAGTAGGCCAATTTCGCCGTTAAGGAGTTTGCCAGCCAGATGAAAAACACCCAGATAATTAACTCACAAGAAAGGACAAGACCCTAAGACTGCGAATTAACTACTATGCTCCAAGCTTCCACGATCAAGTTTCTCAAAACCCTGAAGAAAAACAACAACAAGCCCTGGTTTGAAAAGAACAAAGATTCTTATCTGTCGGCAAAAGAGGATGCGGAAAATTTTGTCGGGCAGGTAATAGAAGTCTTTGGAAAGATCGATGCGGATATTGCACCCCTACAGCCAAAGGATTGCACGTATCGCATTTACCGGGATGTTCGTTTCTCACAGGACAAGACCCCTTACAAGATTCACCTCGGAGCTTACCTCAACAAAGGCGGAAAAAAGAATCCAACAGCCGGCTATTACATGCACTGGGAACCCGGTCGCAGCATGATTGGCGGTGGTCTATGGATGCCTATGGCTCCGGATCTGAACAAGGTTCGTCAGGAGATCGACTATAGTTTCGACGAATGGAAGAAAATAGTCGACCACAAGACCTTCAGGAAAATGTTCGCTGAAGGTCTGGAAAGGGAGGATGTCCTGTCAAGGCCACCCAAAGGTTATGATGATGAAAATCCGGCAATCGAATTTTTAAAGCTGAAAAGCTTTGTCGTTACGAGAACTCTTACAGACGAGGAATTACAATCCAAGACCCTGTTAAAAGAAGTTATTAAGACGTTCGAGTCGATGAAGGATTTTGTCGCGTTTCTCAATAGAGCACTAGAGTAAGCACACACTACACGAAAGGATTAAAAAAGGGACCGTCTCTGTCAAAAAGTAGACGGTCCCTTTTTTTCATTACGTCCGGCAAAGGAATCCTTTGCCGGGGAAATAGCCACGGTACGCGGGGCTTTAATTACAGGAGCCCGGACGATAGCAGGTACTCCGCGATCTGAACCGCATTCGTTGCGGCGCCCTTGCGGAGGTTGTCGCTAACGATCCACATATTCAATGTCTTTGGCTGTGTCTCATCCCTTCTCAAACGGCCGACAAAGACCTCGTCCTTTTCGTGCGCATCCTTTGGCATCGGATATTGCTGTGCGGCAGGGTCATCTACCACAACAACGCCAGGGGCGCCGGCCAGCAGCGACTTGACTTCCGCAAGATCGAACTCGTTTTCGAACTCGACGTTGACAGCTTCACTGTGTCCACCCATAACAGGAATCCTGACGGTTGTAGCCGTTACCCGGATGTTGTCATCGCGCATGATCTTCTTTGTCTCGTTGACCATCTTCATTTCTTCCTTTGTATAGCCATTGTCGAGGAAGGAGTCGATCTGCGGGATCGCATTCAGGTCGATGGGATATTTATAGGCCATTTCTCCCTGAACGCCTTTTCTCTCGTTCATTAGCTGGGTTACGGCTTTTACGCCGGTACCGGTAACGCTCTGATAGGTAGAGACGACGATACGGCGAACCTTATATTTCTTGTGAAGCGGGTTGAGCGCAACGACCATTTGGATCGTGGAGCAGTTGGGGTTAGCAATGATCTTATCGTCTTTTGTCAGCGCGTCTGCGTTCAACTCGGGCACCACCAGCTTCTTGGTTGGGTCCATACGCCAGGCGGAAGAGTTGTCGACGACGGTGATGCCCGCAGCCGCAAACTTCGGCGCCCATTCGAGAGAAGTGCTGCCACCAGCGGAAAACAGCGCCAGGTCCGGCTTTGCTGCAATGGCGTCATCCGCGCTTACTACCTTGAACTTCTTTCCCTTGAATTCAACCTCTTTGCCGATAGATTTTTCGGATGCGACGGGAAGTAATTCGGTAACAGGAAAATTCCTTTCAGCCAATACCTGTAACATTTTGGTGCCTACCAGGCCGGTGGCGCCGACGACTTCAACTTTCATTTTTTTGTGTTGGTTTAGATTTGAAGTTAAAAAGCCTTCCCGCTGAGCGGGAAGGCTTTTCTTATCTTGTCATACAAAACAATCAAACCGTTTCCCGCTGAGGGAACTGCTTCTTGATCATCTTGATATGTTTAATGCAATTGTTCATGCGAGACCAAAAGTAATCAGGAAGATAAAAAAATCCAAATTTTTTCTTCCTGGTACTTTTTTTGGTACTTAAACGAGCTTGATGTCGAAGTTCACCAGATCGACGAACTGCCGGATCCTTGCGTCGATATCTGCGCGGGTGATCTCTTTCAGACGGGAAGGTCCGAATTTCTCAACGCAGAAAGAGGCCATCGCAGAACCAACGATGACGGCCGTCTTCATATTTTCAAAAGAAATATCGCGGGTGTTTGCAAGGTGACCCATAAAGCCTCCAGCAAAAGTATCGCCGGCGCCGGTTGGATCGAATACGTCTTCGAGCGGAAGCGCGGGCGCTACAAAGACCTGGTCGTCATGGAAGAGCAGAGCGCCATGCTCTCCTTTCTTGATGATCAGGAATCTGGGTCCTTTCTTCATGATTGCGCGGGCAGCCTTTACGATCGAATACTCGCCGCTGAGCTGGCGGGCTTCGCTGTCGTTGACCATCAGCACATCCACCATCGTGATCAGTTTCTTCAGATCATCGAGGGCGTTGTCCATCCAGAAGTTCATCGTATCCATCGCGATGAGCTTTGGTCTTTGCTTCATCTGGTTGACTACGTTGATCTGGAGGCTGGGGAGGATATTTCCAAGCATCAGGAACTCGCTGCCCTGGTAGCTCTCGGGAATGATCGGGTTGAAATCGAGGAATACGTTGAGGTCGGTTACCAGCGTATCGCGGCTATTCATGTCCATGTGGTACCTGCCGGACCAGAAGAAGGATTTCTTATCTTTTACGATCTCTACGCCTTCGAGGTTGACGCCTCTTTTCTTCAGTTCGTCCAGTTCTTCCTGGGCAAAGTCGTATCCTACGATAGATACATTGTTGATAGGACGAACGAAATTGCTGGCAGCATAGGCAATATAGGTGGCAGCGCCGCCTACGATCCAATCTGTCTTTCCGAATGGAGTCTCGATGGCGTCATAGGCCATGGAACCGACTACAGTTAATGACATGAGCGAGTTTTTATCTTAGAATTTAATGTTTAGGCCCAATTCGGGCTGCAACCTACACAATTTCCTGCTAACAGTCGTTAGCATTCTCTATCTTTGCCGGTCTATGGCAAGAATTCAAAGTAAACGCAATTCCACTAAAAAAGAGGTCATTATCGAAAAAGCCTCCCGCCTTTTCAGGGAAAAGGGGTTTGGGGCTGCCTCTATGCGTGATCTTGCCGAACATGTAGGAGTCGAAGCCGCCAGTCTGTACAACCATATCCAGTCAAAAGCGGAGATCCTGCAGACCATTTGCTTCAAGGTGGCCAATGAGTTCATGACGAACCTGGAAGCCGTCGAGGCCAGTCAGCAGCCTACCCTAAAGAAGATGGAAGCCATCATCCGGCTGCATATCCGGATGATGCTGGACCAATACGAGTTTGTTTACATCGCCGACCATGAGTGGCGGCACCTGCCCGAACCCTATCTCTCCAACTTCCTTAACCAGCGGCGAAACTACCGCAAACGGCTTGGAGATTTACTGGAAGACGGCATCACCAAAGGAGAAGTAAAACCCATCGATACGTATACAGCTGTGTTGGTCATCCTCTCCGCCATCAGCGGAATCGATTCCTGGCAGCGGTCCCGGAAATCCACCACCGCCGAAGCCCTGGAGACCAACATGGTGAAATACCTGATCGAAGGATTGAAAAAATAAACGCTAACGTGGCCAGCCATTTCAGGACATTAAAAATCTAAGACCTCCGCCGGGAGACCGCGGATTGTGTTTCTATCTCCTTTGCTATCCCCCAGCACCTCAAAGAGGAATTCAACTTTTTTCAGGGACAGAACGTGACAGTCAGGACTACGATCGATGGGCAGGAGGTGCGCCGGTCTTATTCTATCTGCAGCAGCCCGATGGAAAACGAGCTTCGGATAGCGGTAAAGAAGGTACCCGGCGGCAGCTTTTCGACCTGGGCAAACGAAGTGCTGGCGGCCGGTCAGGAGCTCGATGTCCTCCCCCCTACCGGGAGGTTCTACACCGACCTGCATCCTACGCATAAGAAACAATACCTGGCTTTTGCCGCCGGCAGCGGCATCACCCCTGTGTTATCGCTGCTAAAGACCACCCTTGCCGTCGAGCCGGAAAGTCATTTTACCCTTGTATACGGCAACCGGCATCGTCCATCCATTCTTTTCCGGGAAGAGCTGGATGCGCTGAAGAACCGTTATATGCAGCGGCTTTCCATTCATCATATCCTCAGCCGCGAAGAAATGGATATTCCCCTCTACCAGGGACGGATCGATGCTGAAAAATGCGAGGAGCTTTGCCAAAGGCTGATCGACCCATCGAGTATGGACGAGATCTTTTTGTGCGGGCCGGAGTCGATGATCTTTACGGTCAGGGACTGGCTCCAGCAAAAAGGGGTAGCCGAAAAGAAGATCCATTTTGAATTGTTCCACAGCGTGGGCGCAGCCGATGCAGCAAAAACCAGGATCAGCACCGAAGCTTCCGGTCGGGAAGGCCTTAGCCAGGTGACGATCCGTCTCGATGGCAACAGTCATGTCTTCGACCTGTCACAAGATGGGCCATCGATCCTCGAAGCGGGTCTTATAGAAGGCGTTGATCTGCCCTATGCCTGTAAAGGCGGCGTCTGCTGTACCTGTCGGGCAAAGCTGATCGAAGGCCAAGTAGAGATGGAAATAAACTACGCGCTGGAAAAAGATGAGCTGGCAGCGGGTTTTATCCTGACCTGCCAGGCCCATCCAAGAAGTGAAAGGATCGTGGTCGATTTCGATTCGAAATAATCTTACCAGATATACGTCGCTACGGCGCCGCCGGCCAATGCCGTGCTTATACCCTTCCCTTTGTATCTGATCTGGAAGGTGGTCGTAGCGGAGCCCGTATTTTCTATCAGCAGCACTTTCTTTCCCGAGGGCGTAAGAAAAGCCGTATTAACGAATCCGCCGACCGTATTGCTGGCAATACGTGTCGACCCGGTTGGAATAAACTTTGACGCGTGCGCGATGATATAGTAGCCAACGTTCCTGGTATAGGAAGATCCGTTGATTGTCAGGGCGCCAAGACAGGTAGTACATCCACCCGGAGTCGAGGGGCCGAAAGAAGCGTTATTGGCAAAATTCCACTCCAGTGCCGTTTTGCTCCAATTGTTCAAGGAACCGATAACTACATTGGTGGTATGCCAGGGCAGGTCGCCGCTAAAGCTGCCGGTGGTCGCCGTATATTGTTCCGTGAAGTAAACATTCTTATCGGGATACGCATTGTGAACCGTTCCCAGCGCTGTAATAGAACCCGCATAAAGATGGAAGGCGGAACCGGTCACATAATTATAAGCTGCCGAAATACCTAGTACCGTCGTCGCATAACCGGGGTCATCGCAGTTGTGATCATAGCAGATGATCTGCGTTTTGATGCTATTGTTGGCAAAAGTGGGTCCAAGATAGTTACCGATAAAAGCCGCCTCCGCGTTAGCGGTCATGTACATGCTGGGGTTGTTGGCCGGATTGAGCGGTTCGTTTTGCGGGGTGATCGCGGTAATCGCAATCCCTTTGGACGCCATCTTCTGAATATACTTTACAAAGTAATTGGCATAGGCCTGGTAATACTGCGTTTGCAGGCTGCCGCCCACGGTGCTGGTGGTGTCCTTCATCCAGACGGGCGCGCTCCAGGGTGTGGCGATGATCTTTATATTCGGATTGATGGCGAGGATCTGTTGCAGTATGGGGATAAGATAGGTCGAGTCGGGACCAAGGTTAAAGGAGGTAAGGCTGGGATCGGTTTGACCCGTAGGCATGTCATCGTAGGAGTAGACGCTGGTGCTCATATCGGTGGCGCCGATGCCGATACGCAGATAGCTGACGCTGATGCTGGCGCTATCCGAACCAAACATTTCCTGCAGCAGCGCGGCCCGGCCGGCTGTCGACATTTGGGACAGTACATAGGCGCTGCCCTCGGTAAGGGTATAGCCAAACCCGTCGATGGATTGGTATGTCTGTGTGCTGTCTATCGAGATGACTGTACCCGTAGAGTCAATTGTGGACCAATTGAGCGCAGCCTCTTGCTTCTTCAACAAAAAGGACTGATCCGTGGTGGTCAGCCATTCGGCGACGTCTGAGGTAGAGGCTGTCGTTGTTGTGGTAGTCGTTGTCGAAGAGTTGGATGGTTTGCCGGATTTGCCGCAATAGGCGAAGAGCAGACCGGCAGCGAGCGCCAGCAGCGAAAGAGCTTTATACTTCATATAGCAGAATTAAAACGGCCTGGCGTCATGCGCCAGGCCGTCAGATTAAAAACGTTTTAGTATCCATTATTCTGTGTCAGGTTCTTGTTCAGCTGTATATCTTCCAATGGAACGGGGAAGAGATACTGATGTTTGTCGGCGTTCATGTTGTAATTGATGTTTGCTCCATAGGAGTTCTCCTGGCTGTTCATCAGCGTGACGATATTCAAATAGCCGTTGGCTTCTGCACGAAGGAGGTCGTTCCAGCGGGTTCCTTCGAATACGAGCTCGAGTCGTCTTTCATTGAGGATGGCCATACCCAGATCGGCCTGCGTAGTTGCCGTTGTATTAGGCAGACCGGCGCGGGTGCGGATCAGGTTCAGCTCCGTGATGGCGTCGCCGGTATTCCCCAATTGGTTATTGGCTTCTGCGGCGAGCAGGATGATATCGGCCAGACGGAGCAGTACGATATCGTCGGGGCTGTTGTAGCCAGCCGGATCGGGCCATTTGTTCATAAAGGGGATAGGGGCTGTGTAATCCCATGCATTTGCAGGCATATTAAACGACGCGTTTGCTATCTGCCAGTTGAAGGTCGAAGTGTAGCGGGCGCCGTTGTCTCCGGCCGCCTGGAAAGCTTTGATGAGGTCAGAAGAACCTATATTCCGCTTGGGCCACGCATCGGAAGCTACATAATCGACCATTTCTGCGCCCCAGTTCGTATAGCCGGTACCGGGGAATTCGATTTCGAAGATCGATTCTGCGTTGTTCTTATTGCCGCCTCCCCACAGTTTGGAGAAATCAGACAGCAGTGAATAAGTACCGCTGTTGATCACCTTGTTGGCATAAACCAGACAGTTGGTATAGTCGCCCATCTGAGCGTAAGTCTTAGCCAGCAAAGCGTCTGCTGCACCCTGTGTTGCACGGCCGAGTTGTCCATTATACGGTGTTACGGGCAGCGTAGTATCAGCATATACCAGGTCGGTAACGATCTGGGCATAAACAGCAGGCACCGAACTGCGGGTAGGATAAAGATTACTTCCGGTTGAATCCGTCAGGACCAGCGGTACGCTGCCCCATTCGGTGACCAGCCAGTAATAGGCCATCGCCCTGAGAAAGCGAGCCTCGCCGAGGATCTGCGACTTGCGGTTCGTGCCGGCCCATGTAAGGTCATTGATACCCGGCACTTTGTCAAGCACCGCGTTAGCATCACTGATATCCGTATACAATTCCTGCCAGTCACGCTGAATATTTGTATTGGCGGATGTATAGGTGAAGTTTTCAAGCGGCTGCTCGGCTGTAGTATTGTCACCGTTGACATAACAGTTATCCGAACGACCGTCTGTGTTCATTGGATTGTCGTACAAATAGAAGTTACCATTTACCAGACCGCGATAAGCTCCTGTTAACCCCGCCTCCGCATCAGATGCAGTAGTATAGTTATTGGCAGAGGTCAGGTCAGACACGGGTTTTTTATCGAGAAAGCTCTTTTTACAGGACACCAGGCCTAAAGACAGGGCGCCTCCAAAAAGCATTAAAGATTTTATAGTTGACATAGAAATTTCGTTTTTATAATGAAACATTAAGACCCACAGTAAATGTCTTTGCAGCAGGATAAGTACCGTTGTCGACACCCAGCGCCATTAAGGAAGAGGCGGACCCAGCGTTAGCCGCCTGGTTGTTTGTACCGCTGCCAAATCCATTCAGCTCAGGATAGTATCCTTTGTAGTGCGTGATGATAAACAGATTCTGTGCCGTAGCATAGAGGTGCAGACTGGAAAGTCCGATCGTCTTTATCAATGCGGGTTTGAAGTCATAACCGAGGGTCAGGTTACGGAAGCGGATAAAGGAACCGTCTTCGACATAATTCGAAGCGATCTGGTTCTGCAGCTTAGCGGCAGCTGCCGTGTTTGTCGTTCCGTTGCCCAAAGCCGTAGGGACATTGGTCTTATCTCCTGTATGCTCCCAGCGGTGAAGAACCTCAGAGCTTTCATTGGTATAACCAGTAAGCGGTTCTGTTTCCATGCGTGTCTCGTTGTACACCTTATTACCATGAACACCATCGATCAGGATCGAAAGCGTAAATTCCTTATAGCGGAAGTTATTGGTAAATCCGAATGTATACTTGGGCAATGCGCTGCCAAGGCTTTGCGGGTTGTCGCTATAGACGTAGTTTCCGGAACTTTGATCGATTCCCAGCACCTTATAGCCCCAGAATGTACCAAGGGAGTAGCCGTTCTTGATGATACCGGTATAGATATTGGTCTTAGACCCTCCTACTTCAACACCGCCGGTCTGGTAAGAGATGGAAGTGTCCATGCCGCTCATTTTATTGTTGTTGAACGACATATTCCAGCTTACTGACCAATCGAAGTCTTTGTGCTTGATGATAGCGGCATCGATATTGTATTCAAAACCCTTGTTTACATCATAACCGGGCAGGTTGACCGCTTCGGTCTTGCCGCCGGTGGTCAGCGGCAGCTGCTGGGTAAAGATCATATTGTGTACCTTCTTGTAATAATAGTCCGCGGAAAGTGTCACCCGGTTATCTACCAATCCGGCGTCAAATCCGATATTGGTCTGGCGGGCAGACTCCCACTTGAGATCGACGTTCCCGAATTGAGAAGCAGGCACTGTACCGGGGACCGGAGAGCTGGAGCTAAACCCGTATGGATAGCCTGTACTATATAAGCTGTAAGAAGGATAAAGCATGGTGTAGGGAGGCAGGTTGCCAGTAGCGCCCCAGCCAGCCCTTAGTTTCAGGTTTTGTACCCAGTTGACATTTTCCATGAAGCTTTCCTTGGAGATCTGCCAGCCCGCTGAGACGGCCGGGAAAGTACCCCAACGGTTATTCGTTCCTACACGGGAAGAACCATCCGCTCTCAGCGTTGCAGTCAACAGGTATTTATCGTTGTAAGCGTAAGTCAAGCGGCCGAAGTAGGAGTTCGTCGACCATGCATACCGTGTTGTGTTCAAGGCCAGCTGCGAGCTCGCCGAGTTCAGCGTCTGCACGTTATTGGAAGCAAAGCCGGTACCGTATTCATAAGAGAAACTCAGATTTTCCTGCAATGCGGAGGTTCCGACAACAACATTCAACGAATGCAAGCCAAAGCTCTTGTTGTAGGTCAGGGTATTGTCCCATGCCCAGCGGAAGACTTCCGATTGATTCTGCTGAGCCGCGCCATTCAGCGTGATCCCGTAAGTGCTGCTGCCGATGCCGATCACCGGGATGCGGTAGCGCTTGGCATAGGTGAGCAGCGCCGACAATTCCGCGGTCTCCCCGCCCCAGGACAGCAGCAGCAGCACATCGGCGCGGGTGATGGCGCCCATGTCGCCATGGCTGGCCTCGGCGGGGTGGATGAAATAGGCCGGGGTGCCGGTGGAGGACAGGGTCGCGGCGGTCTTGCGCGCGACATGGCCGGACTTGCCCATGCCGCTGACGATCACCCGGCCCTTGGCGGCCAGGATCATGCCGATGGCGCGGGTGAAATCATCGTCCAGCGAGGCCGACAGCGTGTTCAGCGCCTCGCTGGCATAGCTCAGCACCCGGCGCGCGGCGGTGAGGTCGCCGGCGGCATTTTCATGGACGGCGGGCCGCAGCGCCGCTTTCGAGGGAGACATATATCCCGTTGTTCCGGTTAACGTTTCTTCATGCGCCGCGAGTCTAGCCAGTTTCGGGGCGGCGCCCAAGCGAAATTCGTGCCAGTTCTGGCCCGAATTGGCGCAGGGGTGGCCCGTTTGCAGCGCGCTCTTGTCGCGCCGCCGGCCTTCAATGCGCGAAGATGTCGGTATCTTCCCAGCCGGCCAGGTCCAGTTCGGCGCGGCTGGGCAGGAAATCGAAGCAGGCCCTGGCCAGATGGGTGCGGCCCTCGCGCGCCAGCATCTCATCCAGCGCGGTCTTGAGCTGGTGCAGATAGGCGACATCATTGGC
>JAATGQ010000035.1 GCA_015654595.1 Chitinophagales bacterium
ACGAGGAAGATGAAAAGATCTTTGAGGCATTGAAAGCCGGCGCCAACGGCTATATCCTCAAAAAGACGGCTCCGGGAAAGCTGCTCGACTCCCTCCGCGAGCTGCATGAAGGCGGCGCCCCTATGAGCAGCCAGATCGCCAGAAAGGTCGTCAATGCCTTCCAGGCAAAAGCATCCACAGAAACAGCCAGCCCTGCCCCTGCCGGAAAATCGCTCGGTATCCTGTCCAACCGGGAAAACGAAATTCTCGTATTGCTGGCCCAAGGCATGCTTTACAAAGAAATCGCCGGTAAACTATTTATCAGCCAGGAAACAGTCCGCAAACACGTTTATCATATATACGAAAAGCTGCATGTAAACAATAGAGTAGAGGCAATAAACAAATTTTACGGCAGATAGCCGCTGTATGAACAGGCCCTGCCAAAGGACAAAAACGACGAAAGAAGCCACAAAAACTACCACAAAGTGGTATTGGTATGGCTTTTGCGAGCATTTACCTTTGCATTCAGGGCTGTTCGATCATTTCCATTAGTCATTTTACCTTATCAACCGAACTTCTCAGCTTTCTTGCAACTTATTAAAAACATCTGAGGCCGCCTTTAAGAGGCGGCCTCATTGGTTAAATATCTTCTTCTACCCACTTACCAGTTCAATTCCAGCTTATTGTTTTTTCTGTCTACATCAGCCATCCGCTGACTCGGATCGATCTCTATGACCTTTACATCCGTCAGGTGATGGTCAAGGGTAAAGGTATAGGTCGGACTCGTCCACTTCCAGGGCTCAAAGCTCGTCCTGGGAATGCTGGCATCTTCCACTGGCTTTTCGCCAAACATAAAGTACTGGGGAATATAAGCCATCTCCTTGCTGCCATCCTTGTATTGGATAACCACATCCAGCGGCATCGGCATCTTGCCGATCATTTTCAGCCGGATCTGGGTCTTGCCGTTGGATTCCCAAAGGCTGTCGATTGAGTAATCGATCGTCTTTGTCGTACTGATCCAGTATTCTTTATACCAGTCGAGTTTTAATCCGCTGACCTTTTCGGCTACCCGTACAAAGTCACTGGCATTGGGATGTTTAAACCTCCACAACCGGTAGTATTCCAACATGATCTTGTCCCTCACCCGCGCTCCGGCAATATACCCCAGCTGCTCGATAAACATTTCGCCCTTGGAATAAGACCCGATGCTGTAGGCAAAGTTAGTGTTGAAATGGTCGGCATGCGTCGTCAGCGGCTCCTCCAGCCCGCTCCGGACCAACGCAAAATAACCGGCGTAAGCGTCTGAGTGATGAAGAGGCAGCCGTTCGTCTTCTTTTTGTACCACATCCGCAAATCCTTGATTCTCGGGATGGAGACGCGCACGCTCATGGACATAATAGTTGTTGACCATGGCCGCCGCATAACTCGTAAACCCTTCATCCATCCACGCATACATCGACTCGTTGGTCCCCATCATCCCCTGATACCAGCTGTGCATCCATTCATGAAAGGCAGTGCCCGTACCAGGACCGCTGATCAGCGTACTCATCGGGTACTCCATTCCGCCATCACCACCATGTACAAACGAATATTGCTTGTAGGGGTAAGGGCCAAAGGTTTTTTCGATAAAAGGCAACACCGTCACCGCAGCATCCGCCACGACATTCCAGGCTGTATCGGTCGCCGCATCTCCTTTTGCATTCTTGTAGACGACATTGAGGACACGACCACCCGAAACATTCCGCACCAGGTGCCTGTAGTCCGGATCCGCAGCCCACATAAAATCGTGAACATTCGGCGCCAGCAGATGCCAGCTCAGACGATCACCCGCAGCAGGAGCGACCTTCGTCCCCTTTGGCTCATACCCAAACCCGATCTGCGCCGCATTCTGGAGATAACCTGTACCCGCAACCAGGTAGTGTTTATCGATAGAGATCGTTACGTCATAATCCCCCCAGACGCCATAGAACTCACGGGCGACATAAGGCGTAGGATGCCAGCCTTCATAGTCGTATTCACACATTTTGGGATACCACTGACTCATGGAATACCGCACGCCGGTCTGAGGATTGTCTCGTCCGCTGCGACGGACCTGCAAAGGTACCTGCGCTTCAAAGTTCATTTTAAAGACGACGGTGGTATGCGGCAATATCGGCTGGGTCAACTTTACTTCCAGGATCGTTTCATCTACCTGGTAAGGCTGAGCAACGCCATTCATCGTCAGCGAAAGCACTTTCTGATACCCGATCTCCTCCGGAGTCAGATGCTCGATACGATCCTTCACCCGGGAATCCCAGTCAGGCTGCTCACCCCTGCGTCCAGGCAGCATGGTCTTTCCCAACTCCCGGCTACGATTATCCATCATGCTGTTGGGTTGAAATGCATTCCAGTAAAGGTGATAGAAGACTTTAAAAAGGGTATCCGGGGAGTTGTTGGTGTAGGCAAGGGTCTGGACGCCGCTGAATCGGTTGGTGGATACATCCATCCGGACATCCATCGTGTACTTTACCCTTTGCTGCCAACGATCGGGTTGCGCCATTGCGGCCTGGCCGGTCATCAGTAAGATGACCCAGAAAAAAGTGTGATTTTTTCTCATGTATGTATTTATCTCGAATTATAAGGTGCTGCCGTCTTTAAGCAATTGCCCCTTGCTGCTGAACAGTAGATTCCTGCGGCTGATATCATTCTTGTAGACGAAGATATTGTACTGGATCACATTGCCGGGCAGAAAACGTTCGGTTACTGTACCGGTCTTCCATTCGGGATCGGCATATTTACTCTTGGAAAGACCATCTTTTACTTCTGCAGGAACGGTTTCCATTTTGATCTTCTTTTCTGATTTCTGCCATTCACCCTTGCTGTTATACCAGGCCTGGTACTTCTCCCCATTGAAATTAAAGGTGGCAGAGAAAGAAGAAACTTTGTCCGACCAGTTTACATCCGTAGCGCTTGGATATCTGACCTTGAAAGAATCGGTCACGGCGCCAGGAATTGAACGGAATTGGGCATAGGTCTTACTTCCCATTAATAGACCAACGCTGATAAGCAAGAGAGAAAATAACTTCTTCATAAAACTATATTTAGGTTGTTATTCACAATTCGTCGCCCTCCCCCCAGGCAAGGTTGCTCCTTTCCAGCGGCTACCCAGCCTCATCCGGCTCTTCCCCGTCATCCCCCGGCTCATCATTTCCACCCCGGCGCCTGCCCCGGACGGGCGGCGCACCTTCCACAACGAGGACTATTTCTCCTTTTACACCCTTGGCGCTAAAATGTTCACAGACCTCCTTCAGCGTCCCCCTCTTATTTTCCTCATAAATCTTCGTCAATTCCCTGCTGACACAACACAGCCTGTCGGGGCCAAAATAAAGCATCAGGTCTTCCAGGGTCTTTACCAGTCGCATGGGCGACTCGTAAAAAACAAGCGTCCGCTCTTCGACAGCCAGCTGTTTTAACGCGGTCTGACGCCCCTTTTTTACGGGCAGAAACCCTTCAAACGCAAACCGGTTCATCGGAAGTCCGCTGTTGACCAGTGCCGGGACAAAAGCCGTAGCCCCCGGTAAACATTCGACGGTAACCCCGGCCTTTATACACTCACGCACCAGGAGGAACGCGGGATCGGATACACCTGGCGTACCCGCGTCCGTCAATAAAGCCATTTTCTTTCCCTGCAACAGCTGATCCACCAGATGCCGCAGCACTTTGTGCTCGTTATGTTGATGATAAGGAGAAAGCGCCTTGATAATCTCATAATGATTCAACAACCGGGATGAATTCCGGGTGTCTTCCGCCAGGATCAGATCGACCTTCTTCAGTACGTCCAATGCTCTTAGCGTAATATCCTGCAGATTACCGATGGGAGAAGGAACGATATACAGCAAAACGACAATTTAATTTACGGCGATCTCGAAGTATTCCATCACGGGGTTGGCCAGAAGCTTCCGGCTGGCATCTTCGGCAATCGCGCGGGCTTCTTCGGCAGAAGCGGCTTCGATCTGAAGAGAGATGCTCTTCCCGATCCGGACGTCACTTACTTTACTCAAACCAAGGTTTTGCAATCCACCCATCACGGCCTTGCCCTGCGGATCCAACAATTCCTTTAACGGCATAACTTTAACCTGTACAGAAAAGGTCATGTTAATTTAATTTTGGGCCAAAACTACGTTAAAAAGCCGATTTCCACCCCGGCACTCAACCCTCGCCATAATTTTTTTTGGCAGTCAGTAAGGAGACGAGGATATAAAGCAGAAAGATGACAGGCACTGCCAGCCAGCGCAGAAAGATCGCTGAAACAATCGCCAGCAGCAGCAGTACCAGCTTCGGCATATTGCTCTTCAATCCATAATCCTTGAATTTTAGCGCCATCAACGGCAGATTGCTGGTCATCAGCCAGGCCACTGCTACGATCAGCAGGTAGAGCACCCATTTGTTATAAACAGCGGCAAGAACAGCAGGACTGTTCGTATACCAGGCTATCAACGGCAAAGACGCGACCAGTATCCCGGCAGCCGGTGTCGGTACGCCCTTGAACCCATATTGCTGAGAGTCGTCGATGTTGAATTTGGCCAGCCGATAAGCAGCCGCACAAGGAAAGATCAATGCCGGCAGCAGCCATACGATCGAAATGTCCAGGCCGTTCTCCTGTCCCGCAAAGCTCATCCGCAGCAGCTGATAAAGGATCATACCCGGCGCTACGCCAAAGCTGACCACATCCGCAAGGGAATCCAGCTGCTTACCCAAAGGAGAAGAGACCTTAAACAAACGGGCAACCATTCCATCCAGAAAATCCACCAATCCTGCCAGGCCGATAAAGAAAGAAGCATAAGAGATCTTCTCCGGCATCGTGATGTATTGCGTTCCATCGGCATTTGACAAGGTCGTAATGCCATTCTGGAGAATAAGGATCACAGCAATACATCCAAAAAACAAATTCAACAGCGTGAACAGGTTAGGAATATTCTTCATCATGGCCGAAAATTATGATTTTTATTTAGAACGCGGTCCTCCTTGGCGGATATTTAACGGTCTACTTTTTCATTGCCGCCTCTATTTCTTCTACAGTGATTGGAATTTTTTCCATCAGATCCACATTTCCATCAGCAGTCAGCCAGACATTATTCTCGATACGGATACCCATATTCTCCTCTTCTATATAAATGCCAGGCTCTATGGTCAGCAACATGCCTTCCTGCAAAGGCTCTGTACGAGGCCCCAGATCATGCACGTCGATTCCCAGGTGATGACTGACGCCATGATAGAGATATTTTGTATACGCAGGATTTTCGGGCGTCTGGTTTTTCACATCGCTTTCCCTCAACAGCCCGATGCGCACAAATATCCTGCCTGCCTCCTCTCCCATCTTCTTCTGGTAATCGACAAGACTGATCCCCGGCTTAAGCAGGGAGTTTGCATGACGATGTAGTTCCAGACAGGCATTATACACTTCTTTTTGTCTCGCCGTAAACTTGCCATTGACGGGTATCGTCCTCGTCAGATCAGCACAATAGCCGCCATATTCGGCGCCAAAGTCCATCAGTACAAGCTCCCCATCCTTGCATTCCTGGTTATTGGCAACATAGTGCAGCGTTCTTGCCCTGTCGCCGCTGGCGATAATATTGTCATAGGCCGGTCGCATACTTCGTCTCGACAAAAAACCGCGATAGATCTCTGCTTCAATCTCGTACTCCATCACCCCCGGCCTGATGAATTTCAACAGGTCCCCCAACGTCGCACCGGTTATATCCACCGCCTCCTGCAATACGGCAACTTCGGCCGCTGTCTTTACCGCACGCAGCTGACGCAGGATACGAGCGCTGCGCCGGTAATTGTGCAAAGGATACTTTTCTTTCATCTCCCGGATATAGCGGTATTCTCTTGTTATCAGCAGACCGCCCTTCCGGTCGTTCTCATTCGAGTCGAGATAGATAGTATCGGCCATGTGCACCCATTGCGGTAACATGCCTTCTATGGAATCCAGCCAGACAACGGTTGACATACCAGAAAGCTTTTTTGCTTCCTCTGAACGCAGCCGCCGGCCATCCCACTTTTCCTTTAGCTCATTGGGCCGAACCAATACCAATACTTCCCTGTAACGCGGTTCGGGATGATCGGGAAAAAGAATGACCATGCTGTCTTCCTGCGCTATACCCGACAACCAGAAAAGGTCGCTGTTCTGCCGGAAAGTATAATGAGCGTCCCCATTGGAAGGCATTTCATCGTTGCTGACAAAAATGGCTATAGAGCCCGGCTCCATTGCTGCGGCAAAACGCTTCCGGTTGCTGGTAAAAAGATCGGGCGAGACGGGATAGAATTTCATGTACTGAAGGCGTTTTTTCCGCCAGTTTACAAATTTATTGAATGATCACTAATTCCTTCCTTTCCCTCGAAGCCTGATAAGGACGGCACGACCACCTGATCGATATTATTCAAAAACGTCTATTGATTTTTAAATTTTATCAAATTTAAAGGCAAATCACCGCGCTCCACCCCCCGGTTTCGTCCACTCATAAAAAGAAAATGTCCGGCGGTTAACCCCGCCCGGACATTAAAATTGAAAAAAAAGTTGACAAATATTTTTCGATTTAAGAATAATTTCCTGAACTTGGCGCATTCAATACACAATCGAGCTCTGCGATTGTTTGCCAAAACTAACTCCATCATAACCGGTGGGGTTTTTTATTGGCCCCTTCTCAGAACAATCCATACAACTGCGAATCGATCCGCTGGATGATCTCGCCCAGATGCTCTTCGTTTTCGGGAAATTTATTCTTATCGATATCTACGATCAGCAAAGGCCCTTCTTTATAGCCTTCAATCCACTTGTTGTAGAAATCATTCAGCCGCTTGAGGTAGTCGAGGCGGATATTCTCTTCGTATTCGCGGCCGCGTTTCTGGATCTGGGCAACCAGCGTCGGAACAGAAGCCTGCAGATAGATCAACAGATCCGGCGGCTCGACCATACGCTTCAACGTCTGGAAGAACTGAAAGTAATTGTTATAATCTCTTTTGCTCATCAGCCCCATCTCGTGCAGGTTGGGCGCGAAGATATGCGCATCCTCATAGATCGTCCTGTCCTGGATCACGGTTTCTGTACCGGTATGGATCTCCAGCAGCTGGTTAAGCCGGCTGTTGAGGAAGAAGATCTGCAGGTTGAAACTCCACCTGGGCATGTCCTCATAAAAATCGTTGAGATACGGATTATGGTCTACGTCTTCGAACTGTGGTATCCAGCGATAGTGTTTGCTCAGCATTTCGGTCAGTGTCGTCTTACCGGCGCCGATATTGCCAGCAACGGCGATGTGTTTAGGTTTCTTGGCTTTACCCATAGCTTTAGCGTTCACCATCCCGATATTAGTGCTTTTTTTGAATACGTAATAATAATTCCGCCGCCCATCCGGACAGCCCCGGTGAACCACTCGCTAGTAGTATATCAGTCCGATCGCTTCCTTTGCCAGACGGATAGTTTCCACAGCTCTCTCACGGGCTTTTGCTGCACCGTGCTCCATTACCTGACGAAGATAGGCTTCGTCATTCTCGATCGATGCCGCCTTTTCTCTGATAGGAGCGATAAAAGTCACCATGCCTTCGGCCAGCACTTTTTTCATGTCGCCAAAACGAAGCGCCCCCTTGGCATAATCTCCTTCGAACTGCTGGATCACATCCTCAGCCGCTACAAGACGCAGCAGCAGGAAGAGATTGGCTATCGTCTCCGGCATCGGAGCAGTAGGGTCGACTACGCTATCGGTTTTAGCCTTCATGATCTTCTTACGGATCGTGTCGTCGTCATCCGCCAGGTAAAGTGTCGCCATCTGGTTCTCGCTCTTACTCATTTTCCCGTTCCCGTCCAGACTGGGCACTTTCACCAACGCCTCTCCAAAGTTGAACGCATAAGGCTCAGGGAAGACCTCTCCCCCATACCGGTGGTTGAACCGGTTAGCATAATTGCGCGCTATTTCGAGATGCTGCTCCTGGTCTTTACCCACCGGCACCAGCTTGGCGCGTTGCAAGAGGATATCCGCAGCCATCAATACGGGATAGGTCAAAAGACCGGCATTGACATTTCCGGGGTGCAGCCGGACCTTGTCTTTAAAGGTCGGCGTCTTTTCCAGCTCGCCCATCAATGCCACCATGTTCAGATATAAATAGAGTTCAGCAGTTTCGGGTACATGACTCTGGCAGTAGAAGGCCGCTTTTTCGGGATCAAGACCACAGGCGATATTTTCTGCCAGCACCCGGCGAACGCTCGCCTTCAGCCCCTTTGTATCCGTCAGGGTGGTCAGCGCATGAAGATCAGCCACCATAAAGTAACAGGTATAGTCATTTTGCATGCGAACATAGTTCCGCATAGCGCCAAAGTAGTTCCCCAAATGCAGGAATCCGGTCGGCCGGATACCGCTCATAACGATTTCTGTCTTGTTTGCCATATTTTTAGTCTATCCTGTCCCCAAGCCGCCTATGCGACTTTGACAGAAGCGCGAAGATAACTATTTTTGTCCCAAAGCACTTGCATGGAAGTCAATGATGCGTTGATAGATAATCTGGCTAATCTGGCTCGTCTGGAGTTTAACGCAGCAGAAAAGGAAGAGATCAAACAAGACCTGCAACGGATGATCCATTTCGTCGAAAAACTGGCCGAACTGGACACGACCGGAGTCGAGCCTTTATTACATATGAGCCCGGAAATCAACGTGCTGCGGGAAGACGAACTCCAGGGTTCGGTGTCGCGCGAAGAGGCGCTCAAGACCGCCCCGGCCACCGACGGCATCTATTTTCAAGTCCCCAAAGTCATCCGCAAATAAGCCAGCACTACTATGACATCCCCTCATCCCATTATTCGTCTCGAAGAAATCCGGAAAAGCTATTTCATGGGCAAACAAGCCCTGCCCGTCCTGAAAGGAGTATCGCTGGATATCTTCAAGAATGAATACGTTGCGCTGATGGGGCCTTCCGGTTCAGGAAAAAGCACACTGATGAATATCCTGGGCTGTCTCGATACACCAACCTCGGGCCGGTATATCCTCAATGGGAAAGACGTCTCCAAGATGCAGGATGACGAGCTGGCCGATGTCCGGAATATCGAGATCGGCTTCGTGTTCCAACAATTCAATCTGCTGCCCCGACTGACAGCCGCAGAAAATGTCGCCCTCCCCCTTGTCTATGCAGGTATTTCCCGCAAAGAAAGAATGGACAGGGCTATGACCGTCCTCGAAAAGGTCAACCTGACCGATCGAAGCCACCATAAACCAAACGAACTTTCGGGCGGACAATGCCAGCGTGTCGCCATCTCCCGGGCCCTGATCAATAACCCCTCACTTATTCTGGCAGATGAACCAACCGGTAATCTCGATACCAAGACATCCATCGAGATCATGGATATCTTTACCAGCATACAGGCCACAGGCAATACTGTAGTGCTGGTCACCCACGAAGAGGACATCGCCAATTATGCGCATCGCATCGTAAGACTGCGTGACGGTGTCATCGAAAGCGATCGACGCCGCGTCGCTGAGCCGGTGGCCTGAACCTGCATCTCCGCCCCGGCTGAGAACTCCGACCAACAGGCAGTCTGCCCATAGACCGCCCCCAAATTTCTGATCATGTCCAACAAGATTTATACAAAGACAGGCGACAAAGGCACAACCTCCCTGATCGGGGGAACAAAAGTCGTGAAGAGTCATCTGCGCATCGAAGCTTACGGTACCGTAGATGAGCTGAATTGTTTTATCGGATTACTCGCCGACCAGCTGGTTCTGGCCGCGACATCGATCCCAGCTGGCAACACGACCGACACCCCAGCGCCGCCGGCTCGGACCGCTATCCCCTCCTTCTCCACCGAAACCTCTGCCCTCCGCGAGATCCAGGACCGTCTCT
>JAATGQ010000222.1 GCA_015654595.1 Chitinophagales bacterium
GCGATCCGGGCGAAAATCTGCGGCCCGCGGCAAAGGCACTTAGGCCATGCTTCCAGCAAAGGAACTTAGGCAAATGCTTGCGGCAAAGGAACCTAACCTAGGCCAATGCTTCCAGCGAATTGACCTTGTCCTGCGCCAGGGCGTCTTTCAAAGCGTCGAGTCCGCTGAACTTCAATTCTGCACGGAGGTACTTTCTCACAAATACGCGTAACTCCCGGTCATAGATATCGGCGTTGAAGTCAAAGAGATTGACTTCGATGGTCCGATCCGAAATGCCGATGGTGGGACGCAGACCGATGCTCATCATGCCTTTTAGCCGGGGTGCGCTGAATAGCTGATCTTCCGCAGCGCCTTCCGCGACCAACGACGCCTCGACAGCATAGATCCCATCTCCGGGGATCAGTTTTTCGGCATTTTCCATTTGCAGATTGGCGGTAGGGTAACCCAGTGTCCGGCCCAGCTGATTTCCTTTGACCACTTTTCCTGAAAAAAAGAAGGGATAGCCCAGCAGCTGGTTGGCCGTTGCGATATCCGTCCGTTGGATGGCTTCGCGGATGCGGGTGCTGCTGACGGAGACCTCATTCAGCAGGTGGACGGGGATTTCCTGCAATTCGAAGCCTTCGCTTTTGCTGTATTGCTCCAGCAGGTGATAGTCGCCCTGCCGGCCCTTGCCAAAGCGGTGGTCGTAGCCGATGATGACGGTATGCGGATGAAACTTTTCCACTAAGAATATCCGGATATAATCCTCCGCGCTCATTTGAGAAAAGGTCTCCGTAAAGGGAACGATGACCAGGTGATCGATCTTCTGCCAGGCCAGCAGCTGGATCTTTTCGGAGAGCGTATTCAGCAGGCGGACCTCTTCTGCGCCGCCCTTGACGATCTTGCGCGGATGAGGATAGAACGTAATAATGACCGTCTCGCCGTCGATGCGCGCCGCTTCCTGCCGCAATTGTTCCAGGATACGGGCATGGCCAGTGTGAACGCCGTCAAATGTGCCTATGGTGATGACTGCTTTTCGGAAAGCAGGTAGCTGGTCAATATGGTTGTATATGCGCATGTCGGATAAAACGGGAGGGCTTCGAGGCCGGTTGGCTCCTGTGCGGTGCAAATCTAACGGATTTATCCTTTACCTTTGCGCCCACTATGTCACTGTACGCTAAACGCGGAGTTTCCGCCCAGAAAGAAGAAGTTCACCAGGCCACCCAGCGGCTGGATAAAGGTCTTTATCCAAATGCTTTTTGTAAGATCTATCCCGATTTCCTCGGCGGAGACGCCGATTGGGTAAATCTGATGCACGCCGACGGCGCCGGCACAAAAAGCATACTGGCCTACCTCTACTGGAAAGAAACCGGGGATATCTCCGTCTGGAAAGGGATTGCAAAAGATGCGATCGCGATGAACCTGGACGATCTGCTTTGTGTAGGGATCTATGACAACCTGCTTTTTTCTTCTACCATCGACCGGAACAAGAAAAATATTCCTGGCGAAGTATTGTCCGAGATCATCAATGGCTCGCAGGAGTTCTTTGACGAACTGCGTACCTATGGTGTCGACATCCGTTATCTGGGCGGTGAAACAGCCGATGTCGGGGACGTGGTCCGTACGATTGCCGTCAATGGCACGATGACCGCCCGCTGGCCCAAGAACAAGCTGGTGACCAATGATAAGATACAGGCTGGGGATGTCATTGTCGGTTTTTCCAGCAGCGGCCTGGCGACGTATGAGACGGCCTACAACAGCGGCATCGGCAGCAACGGGCTCACCAGCGCCCGGCATGATGTGCTGAAAAAAATATACGGCAAAAATTTTCCTGAATCTTACGATACGACTTTGACAGAGGACGTGGTCTATATCGGGCCCAATGGCCTGACCGATCCCGTCACCATTACGGCGAAGGAGATCTATGGCGCCGATAAGGATGTACAGACAGACGTAGGGCATCTGTTGCTGAGCCCTACCCGGACCTATGCCCCGTTGCTGAAGCGGCTGCTGACAGAACAGTTCGACGGCATCCATGGACTGATCCATTGCAGCGGCGGCGGCCAGACCAAGTGTATGAAATATCTGCCGGGCGAGTTCCGTATCGTCAAGGATAATTTGTTTGCGCCTCCCCGTATCTTTCAATTGATCCGGCAGGCGTCGGGTTCTGACCGCCGCGAAATGTTCCAGGTGTTCAATATGGGGCATCGGCTGGAAGTCTTTACCGATGCTTCGTCTGCTGCTGAAATGATCAGAATTGGTCAGGAATTTCACATCGAAGCGCAGATCATAGGCCGCGTAGAGGCAGCAGCACAAAAAAGTCTGGTGCTGAAAACAGAAGGGGAAGAAATTGTCTATTAGTCTGGCAATGGCCCTTTGCGCAAGAGCCGGAGGAGACAGCTTTTTGTTCGGGCTGCAGGATGACAGGCTGTCGCCGCTGGGTCTTGCCGGCTGCGCAACCCACTTATCAACAGTCCTGTGGATAAAAAGCCGCGGTTAAAAAATCGCTGAACTATTTCTTTTCGTAATTGTTAAAGAAATTGTAATGCGGGTCAAAGGGCGTAGCTGCAAAGGGTTTGATATAATTGCAAAGCGCCATAACTGTTAGGCTTTCCCTTGGTGTTATGCCAAAAAAACACTAAAATCCTCCATTTTAATCCACAATGCTATGAATTTCCAGAATCTATGAGTACTTTCGCAAACGGTTCTGGACGGATCTGACATTAATTTATTTTTATATCTTTTTTGCCCTTTCCGTGAACTCTCCTGGTTCTGTGGTGTTATAGATATTATAGTACCGGTACTAAAGCCTGTACGCAAGGACAGAAATTTTTGTCATCTTTTTTATTTTCGAATATGAGGCAACTTAAGATTGCTACACAAATTACCAACCGTGATTCCCAGGCGGTCGAGAAGTATTTGCAGGAAATCTCTAAGATCCCGATGATCACTCCTGAAGAGGAGACGGTCCTTGCTCAACGGATCAAGATGGGAGATCAGAAGGCATTAGACAAGCTGGTTCAGGCCAACTTACGCTTCGTGGTTTCTGTGGCAAAGCAGTACCAGCACCAGGGATTATCACTAAGTGATTTGATCAACGAGGGCAACCTCGGCTTAATTAAAGCGGCTCAACGCTTTGATGAAACCAAAGGTTTCAAATTTATCTCTTACGCAGTATGGTGGATTCGCCAGTCCATCCTGCAGGCGTTGGCAGAGCAGGGCAGATTAGTCCGCCTGCCTCAAAACAAAATTGGCACGTACAACAAGGCTAACAAGGCCTACATGGCTTTCGAACAGGAGCATGAGCGGGAGCCCAGCACGGAAGAGTTAGCAGAATTGCTGGAAATGAGTGAGACCGAGATCAACAACATTTTTCAAAGTAATACCCGTCATAGTTCATTGGACGCCCCGGTACACGAAGCAGAAGATGTGGCTATGGGAGATTTGCTGGAAGGTGGTGATGAAACAGATGACGACGTGATGAAGGATTCCCTTCGCGCGGAGATCCGTCGGGTGCTCAAGTCCTTGAGCCCACGGGAAGCGGAGATCGTCAACGCTTATTTTGGTTTGGATGGTGAGAACGGTGTGACCATCGAACAGATCGGTCAGAAATATGATCTTACAAAGGAGCGTATCCGCCAGATCAAGGAAAGAGCCATTAAGCGCCTTCAGAAGGCACGCTACAGCAATGCGCTGAAAGCATACCTGGGATAAAAATCTCACTTATAAAGTAAAAAATGAAAAAGGGGCCTTGTCGCCCCTTTTTTGCGCCTGCGGCTGCCGGCAAAGATTTTCTTTGCCGGACATCAATGCTAAAAAATGGCCCGCCTACTTTTCCCAAAAGGCGGCCATTTTTTATTAGTCTAGTCATCAGAACGACAGTTGGATATTCATTTTCGTATTATTTTTGTCCGCTTAGAAAAAATCAAGCTTTTGTATGGCAGAAACTGTAAGCGAAAAAGTTCATTGTTTGATCATAGGTTCCGGACCGGCAGGGTATACTGCTGCCGTATATGCAGCCCGCGCCAATCTTAAACCGGTTTTGTATCAGGGGATTCAACCTGGCGGCCAGCTGACGATCACCACCGAAGTAGAAAACTATCCTGGTTATCCCGATGGCGTACAGGGGCCCGAAATGATGGTTCATTTTGAAAAACAGGCAACCCGAATGGGAGCCGATATCCGGTATGGACTGGCGACAAAAGTGGATTTTTCAGGGTATCCGCATAAAGTATGGATCGACGAAGAAAAGCTGATCGAGGCGGACTCGGTGATCATTGCGACCGGCGCTTCGGCCAAGTGGCTGGGCCTCCCCAGCGAAGAACGGCTGAATGGATATGGCGTCAGCGCCTGTGCGGTTTGCGACGGCTTTTTCTTCCGGAACAAGGAAGTGGCCATCGTCGGCGCCGGCGATACTGCAGCTGAAGAAGCATTATACCTTTCCAAGCTGTGTACGACAGTGCATATGCTGATCCGCAGCGATAAAATGCGGGCTTCCCGTGTGATGCAAGAGCGGGTACAGCAGACACCGAATATCAAAGTTTATTGGAACAGCGAGACCGCAGAGATCCTGGGTGAAAGCAAAGTGGAAGCGATGCGTGTCCGGCATACAAAAACCGGCGAAACACAGGATATCCCTGTACAAGGTTTCTTTGTGGCGATTGGCCACCAGCCGAACTCCGATATCTTCAAGTCGTATATCAACATGGATGAGGCAGGCTATATCACAACGATTCCGGGCACCAGCAAGACCAATGTAGAAGGCGTTTTTGCCGCCGGCTACGTACAGGATAAGATCTACCGGCAGGCGGTTACGGCTGCGGGCAGCGGTTGTATGGCAGCGCTGGACGCAGAACGATTTTTGTCTGCAAAAGGAATTCAACACTAAACCATACCATGGTTACAGTTCGGTTACATAATCTTATATTTTCCGGTCGCCACGGCGTCTTCAAAGAAGAGCTGGCGACCGGAAATACTTTTGAGGTTCACCTCGATGTTATCTACGACGAACGTCCCCGGCCTTTCGAAGGACTGGATTCGATCGTCAACTATGTACTTCTTTTTGAGATCATCAAGGAAAGAATGGCGCAGCCTTCTGCGTTGCTGGAAAAGATCGCCGACGAGATCATCGTAAAGATTCGGGAAACCTATCCCTTCCTCAGCGAGGTTATTCTTTCTATCTACAAGCTGCAGGCGCCCATCGGTAATTTTCAGGGCAAGGCCGGGATGACGCTTCACAAAAAGTTTGAGGACTAAGACCGCCTGCCCCCGATCCGCAGCACTGCCATCGCCTGGGCGGGCTAACCTTAAACACAGGCCCGCGATCCGGGGGTAAGGTCGGCGGAAGCGGGGCGTACAGCGGGTTCCAGTTCCGGCGCTATCCGGCCTAAATTACTTTGCCCTTCCATTTCCCGCTGCGCATATATGCATACGACATACTGAAGATGCAAAGCCAATAGACCCATTCGGACAGCCAGCCGGCTACCAGGGAAAGGTTCCAGCGTTCCAATACAAAGTAAACATAGCAGCAGTAAAAAGTGATCGTGACGGCCTCTATCAGCAGGTTGATGCGGGTATTGCCGGTGCCGGTGACGGCATTTAGCCAGACGGTTGAAAAGGACATCAGGATCAGCGCGCCCGATACGATCCGCAGGTCAGGCATTGCAGCGGTTGTAAAGGATTGGTCCTGGCCATAGACGGACAGAAAAAGCTGTGGAAAGAAGTTGAGCAGCAGCGCGACGATGACTGCAAAGCTGCAGCTAAGCCCGATGATCCGTCGGACCAGCGCAGGAACCTGGTCTTCCAGCCCCTGTCCGATGACATTGCTGACCATGGCGTTGGTGGTAGACGCAAAGGCCCATGTAAAGACCCCAAACAGGCCAAAGATATTTCGCATCGTATTGCTGATAGCCAGCGCCTGACGTCCATGGTGTTCCACCAGGATATAGAAAAAGACCCAGGCCAGGATACTGATGGTATATTGAAAGATCAGCGGCGCCGATTGCGTAAGGATCAGCTTTGTATTGACGCGATCCCATTGCCAGTGTTTGTACAATTCCAGTTCGCTGCTGATACCCCGCCAGTGCATGACGCCAAAGACGACGAGCATGCCCGATGCTTCGGCAAAGATAGAAGACCAGGCTGCGCCGTTGAATCCGAGGGCTGGCAGTCCAAAATGACCAAAGATGAAACCGTAGTCAAGCGCTATATTGACGATGGTCTCGGCCAGCGTGCCATAGACCAGGTATTTGCTTTGGTTGGTCCCTACCAAAAGTGCATTGCGCATCTGGTAGACATAGAGGAAGGGCAGACCAAAGACGCGTATACGCAGAAAGGTCAGGGCCTGATCTCTCAGTTCCGGAGAATGCAGCGACAAGGTAAGAATGAAGGGCGCCAGGAACCAGGTGATAAGGATGCCTGTAATAGCCAGGAAAAGAGCGATACCCGTCCCCTGGGAAAAAAGTTTTCCGATGGCGTCCAGCCGGCCTTCTCCCGCTCTTCTGCCGATAAGGGCCTGCAGACCGCTGTTAAGCCCCGATCCGATCACCGCAAACAGCAGATAATAAACCCCCGTGATACCGGCGGTGGACAGGGCATTGCCCATCTGGTCGAGGTGTCCGAGAAAGATATTGTTAGTGATGAAGTTGATCTGGGGGACAAGGATAGCCAGGCTTATCGGCAGGGTCATGCGCAGGATATCCCGGCTGCCCGTCGATACTTTATAGGCCGAAGTGTTTGCTGAGGTGGTCATTTTAGAAAAGATGGCAAATTTAGTTGTATTATTGCACATATAGCTATGCTTAAACCAGCCTTCCAGATCGAAGTTTCGGATGTCTCAGACGAGGAGTTGCTCCAATCCCGCCTGCTTGTGGAGGTCAATCCGAACGCATTTACCTATGTTTTGCTGAACCAGCGGAATATGAGTCCCCTGGTCGTCCGGTATTTTCAGTTGGAGCCGTCAAAGGAAGTTTCCCTGACAGAGCTTTTACAGGAACTGATGGAGTCCGATCCGCTGCTGAAACGTCCGGTAAAAGAGACCATGTTGGTCTATAACTTCCCCGAGAGCAGCCTGATCCCCGAACCGGTATTTACGATGGATGCCAACCGGGATATTATCGATACGCTGCATGGCAATCTTCAAAAGGGGCTGATCCTGACGGAAAAGATACCCTGGTGGGAACTGTTCAATGTGTACAGGATCTCTCCGGAGATACACCAGCTGATGCAGCAGACCTTTACTGCGGGTAAGTACTGGCACTACTACAGCCTGTTGTTGAAGAGCTATAAGATGTTTGATTCTTCCGATAAGGAAGACTGTATAAAAGTGATCTTCTATGCCGATAAAATGGTAGTGCTGGTGACCCGGCAGGGAAAGGTGCACCTGGTGCAGACCTTTTCCTACCTCGACACAAAGGATGTGGCGTACCACCTGCTGAACTGTTGTCATCAGCTGGGGATCAACCAGGAGCAAGTGCGTTTGCTGGTAGGCGGTCTGATCGACCGGCAGTCGGCGCTCAGCACCGAACTGCATAAATATTTCCTGAACATCTTCTTCGAAGAGATCGACGAGAGTATAAAGGTAACGGATGAGCTGAAAGAGTATCCGTTGCATTATTTTTCATCCATTTTGAAAATGGCGGTATGCGCATAATCGGAGGAGAGCTGGGGGGAAGGAGAGTGAATCCGCCGGCTAAGATGCCGCATACGAGACCGACTACGGATATTGCCAAGGAAGGATTATTCAATATACTCGAGAATAACCTGGAGCTGGATACCCTGAAGACCCTTGATCTTTTTGGCGGGACGGGCAGCATCAGCTACGAGCTGGCTTCCCGAGGCGTGAAGGATCTGACGGTTGTCGAAAAGGACCCCGCGATGTTTGCGTTTATTCAGAAGAACTCCAAAGAGCTTGGTCTGAGCGATATTTATAAGGTCGTCAAAATGGATGTCTTTAAGTTTATCGAACAGACCACAGAACAATTCGATTTTATCTTTGCGGGCCCTCCCTATGCGCTGACGACGATTGACGAGCTGCCCAAACTCATAGTCAGCAGGAATCTGCTGAAGGAAAACGGCTGGTTTGTACTCGAACATACTCCCCGAAATGATTATAAATCGTATCCCATGTATGTTACGGAAAGACACTATGGGACGACCATTTTCTCCATTTTTGTGAACAAGAAAAATTAGCGTTGGATGCGGCCTGTTTTTATTACCGGTATTGGGACCGGGGTCGGCAAAACCCTTATCTCCGCAATCGTTGCCGAAGCGCTGCAGGCTTTATACTGGAAGCCTGTCCAGGCAGGATTTGACGAAGGTACCGATGCCGGTTGGGTAAGAGCGCATGTCAGCGGCCCGGTGGCCCCGGAGCTGTACAAGTTAAAGCTGCCTGCTTCTCCGCATATTGCTGCCCGTGAAGAGGGGGTTGTCATCAGCCTGGATGACATTGCCGCCCGGATGGAACAGATCCGGACAACGATGTCGGAATTGCGCGTCGTCGTCGAAGGGGCTGGCGGTCTGCTGGTTACGATCAACGAGAGCGAATTTATGCTGGATATGGTCAGACGGCTGAATGCGATCGTGATCCTGGTAAGCCGCAACTACCTGGGAAGTATCAATCATTCCTTGTTGACGGCGGCCGTCTGCCGGCAGCACGGGCTGGACGTTGCGGGCTGGATATTTAACGATCACTATGGGGATTATGAGGAAGAAATTGCCCGCTGGAGTGGAATTCCGTCACTGGGCAGCATTCCTTTCCAAGAAAACCCCGGCAAAGATTTTGTACAGGAACAGGCGGCTCGGATAAGACCGGCCCTGGAAAAGGCGCTCGGATAAGGGCAGCGTCGCGGTTGGATCCGGAACGCCGACAGGCAGCAATAACTGGAAAAGGCGCTCGGAAAAGGGCAACGGAATGACGACAGACGGCAATGGCTGGAAATGGCGCTCGGATAAGGGCAGCGCAGCGGTTGGATCCGGAACGGCGACAAGCAGCAATGACTGGGATAAGCCTGACGCGGCCGAGGTCCGTTAAACCTCGTTGGCGCCGATCGTCCGTAAAGCCCGTGGGATGAGCAGAAGGCCGGCTTCCCGAATTTGCCGTATCTTTATTCAGGCGATCCTCGCCTTGATTGAATTATGAACTTTAACTTTCCCTTGCTCAGGACCATCCGGATATTGTTATTCCCTTTCTCTCTGGTATATGCTTTGGCCGTCAAGCTCAGGAACTGGTGTTTCGACAAGAAACTGTTTTCTTCGACCTCCTTTAACCTTCCGGTTATTTGTATTGGCAATGTTGCCGTTGGCGGAACGGGAAAATCGCCGATGGTGGAGCTGCTGGTCCGGATGTTGAAAGACGAGTATGCAGTAGCTGTATTAAGCAGGGGGTACAAGCGGAAGACGAAAGGCTACGCGCTGGCCGGCGAGTCGACATCGGCGCTGGATATAGGAGATGAGCCGATGCAGTTCCACACCAAATTTCCGGATATCACCGTGGCGGTTGGCGAAGAGCGGATCGTGGCTATTCCCCAGCTTTTACACGACCGGCCGGAGACGGACGTGATCCTGCTGGACGATGCCTTCCAGCACCGGGCGGTGAAGGCAGGGCTGAATATCCTGCTGACAGACTACTCGAACCTGTACACCCGGGACTGGTGGCTGCCGAGCGGGGACCTGCGGGATTCGGCCAGGAGCGCCAGGCGGGCAGACGTTGTGGTCGTCACCAAGTGCCCTGAAGAACTGTCGCTTGAAGAGCGCCGGGCCATAGCAACGGAGATCGGGCCGGCGCCGCATCAGCAGATCTTTTTTACGTCCATCCGTTATGCGACGCCTTATCACATCCTCCGGCCGGCCGATACGACGGTGATCGACGACCAGGTGGAGGTGCTGCTGGTAACGGGGATTGCCAACCCGGCGCCGCTGAAACGCTGGCTGAACGATCATTCGAAGACCTATTACGAACTGGCTTATAGCGATCATCATATCTTCTCCATCGATGATTGGCAGACCATCGTTCGCCGGTTCAAGAGCATTCCGGCAGCCAATAAGATCATCCTGACGACCGAAAAAGATGCGGTCCGCCTGATCAAGTTCGGGCAGGAACTGGAGGATTGGCCCTTTTATGTATTGCCGATCGCGCCTCAGTTTTTATTTGAGGACGGTCCGCGTTTTACTGATTTAATTATTAAATTCATCACGGATTTTAACTCTTCGCGTGATGCCGAACAACGGACAGAATAAAACGTCCGTTTATTCAAAAGACAAACGATGAAAAATAAAAAGAAGAAGAATAAGAACAAGAAGAAGAACGTATCCGACGGAGCTAATTTATTGACGGGAAGACTGGACGTCACCCGTAGTGGGATGGGTTTTGTGATCGTGGAAGGCAGAGAGCAGGACATCCTCGTCCGCCCTTCCGATTTTAACACCGCCCTGCATGGCGATACCGTGAAAGTAAGGGTCATCAGCAACAGCAGCCGCAGCGGCCGCTGGACCGGCGAAATAGCCGAAGTGGTCGACCGCAAACAACTGGAATTCCTTGGACATATCGAAGTAAGTCCAAACTTTGCCTTTTTTATCGCAGAGACGGACAAACCGATGCCGGATATCTATGTTCCGCTGAACAAATTGAACGGAGCCGTCAACCAGGACAAGGTGATCGTCCGGATAACGGAATGGGAAAAGAACAAGAAACCGCAGGGCGAGATTGTCCAGGTCATGGACAAGACTAACGTTAACGACCAGGCGATGAAAGAGATCCTGCTGGAAAACGGCTTCCCGATCTTCTTTCCCGAGAACGTACTGGAAGAATCTCAAAGGCTGCCGGATCTTATCCCTGCCGCTGAGATTGCAAAGCGCCGCGATATGCGCGATGTCCTCACTTTTACGATCGATCCGATCGACGCCAAAGACTTTGACGACGCCATTTCCATCCGCAGGCTGGAGGATGGCTCTTGGGAGATCGGGGTACACATTGCCGACGTCAGCTACTATGTAGAGCCGGAAACATTGCTTGATAAAGAAGCCTACACACGTGCCACTTCGGTTTACCTGCCGGACAGGGTGAATCCGATGCTGCCCGAACGTATCTCCAACGAGCTTTGCTCGCTGCGTCCCCACGAAGACAAGCTGACCTTTTCTGCTATTTTCAAGATGACGCCAAAAGGGGATGTCAAGCAGTACTGGCTAGGGCGGACGGTGATCCATTCGGATCATCGGTTCACCTATGAAGAAGTGCAGGAGATCATCCAGCAGAAGACCGGGCTTTATGAGCCGGAGGTGGCATTGCTGAATGAGTTTGCGCAGCGCTTCCGCAAGCAGCGGTTTAAGAAGGGCGCTATTAACTTTTCTTCAGTCGAAGTCCGGTTCAAGCTGGATGAAAAAGGAAAGCCGGTGGGCATCATGGTCAAGGAAAGCAAGGAAGCGCATCAGCTCGTAGAGGAGTTTATGCTGCTGGCTAACCGGACTGTAGCCGAAAAGGTGGCTAAGATCAAGATCAATAAAAAGCCTGTTCCTTTTCCTTACCGGGTGCATGATACGCCTGATAAAGAAAAACTGCTGCCTTTCACCGCATTTGCAAAGAAATACGGACATGTGTTCGATATAGAGTCCCCCGCGGCAATCGCCAGATCCTTTAACCAGATGCTGGTTGATGTGCAGGGTAAACCCGAACAGCATGTGCTGGAACAGCTGGGTATCCGCACCATGGCCAAGGCAGTCTATACGACCGAAAATATCGGCCACTATGGTCTTGGATTTGAACATTACTGTCATTTTACCAGTCCCATCCGGCGATATCCCGATGTGCTTGTCCATCGGATCCTTCAGGAATGTCTGGATGGAAATCCCGAGCCTGACAAAAAGCTCGAAGCCAAATGTAAGCATACCAGCGAGCGTGAAAGAGCCGCGATGGAGAGTGAGCGCGGGGCCAACAAATACAAACAGGTAGAGTACATGCAGGACTTCCTGGGTGAGGAGTTTGAAGGCGTGATCAGCGGAGTAGCTTCCTTTGGCTTCTGGGTCGAGACGGTGGAGCACAAATGCGAAGGGCTGGTGAGCATCAACAGCCTGCTGGAATATGACGATTTCAGTCATATAGAAAGCGATTACGCATTGGTAGGTCGTCGCAGCGGCCGGCGGTTCCGGATGGGGGACAAGGTGACGATCAAGATCGTCGCTGCCAATCTGACCAAGCGCCAGCTTGACTATGAATGGGTGATCGCTTCTGCTGCTGCCGGGGAAGAACGGCCTATGGCAGGAGAGGTGGAAATGCCGGTTAAAAAGGGCCGGGCGCCGCGTCCGTCGACGGCGGCAAGACCTTCGCAGCGGCCGGAGGCCAAAAAGAAGCCGGCAGTAAAAAAGAGCGAGGCGCGTACGGAAGGAAAGAAAGGAGCGGAAGAAAAAGCCAGCCGGCCCGCTAAAAAGAGTGCGGGGCGTGCGGCCGCGAAATCGAAGCAGGGCGCCGATGAAAAGACCGGCGGCCGGGCTGACGGAAAGCCTTCACGCAAGAAAAAGAAATAGGCGTACATTCGCTGCTAAATTACAGACACCCAAATGACTATGCACAGCTTCGAAGAGTTGTCCGCACAATTCGCCGCCCGGTTTGCTTCGCGGCATTTTCCTGATCATCCAGCGACTTTATATGACCCTGCCGTCTATTTTTTGGGATTGGGCGGCAAGAGGATCCGCCCGGCACTTTGCCTGATGGGTAACGAGCTGTTTGCGCCCATCGAGGAAGACGCCTGGCAGCTGGCTATCGCGGTAGAGCTGTTTCACAACTTTACGCTCATCCATGACGATATCATGGACAAGGCGCCGCTGCGCAGGGGAATGACCACCGTTCACGAAAAATATGGTTCTTCTACGGCTATCCTTACTGGTGATGTGATGCTGGTTGTCGGTTATGATTATATCAGCCGGATCAGGTCCCCGCATATTCGCAGGATCCTGCAGTTGTACAATCAGACTGCCGTAAAAGTGTGCGAAGGGCAGCAGCTGGATATGGATTTCGAATCGCGTTCCGATGTGACGATGACCGAATATCTGCAAATGATCGAGCTGAAGACATCCGTATTGCTGGCAGCTAGTCTGCAGATCGGTTCCATTCTTGGCGGAGCGGGTCTTGGCAACCAGCATGCGATCTATAACTTTGGCAGAAACCTGGGGCTGGCCTTTCAGATCCAGGACGACTATCTCGATTGCTATGGCGACGCGTCGAAGTTTGGCAAGCAGGTAGGAGGGGATATTGTTGCCAGCAAGAAAACCTTTTTGCTGATCAAGGCACAGGAAGCAGCTAACGCTGCGCAGCGCAAAGAGATGACCCGTCTGGAAAGCGCGCCGGCTGCCGAGAAAGTGGCGGGTATGCTGCAGATCTTTACTGACTGTAAAGTGGATGACTGGGTTCGGGAGCTAAAAGAGCAATACCGGCTGGCTGCATACCAGAGTCTTGAGGATATAGCAGTGATCTCCAAACGCAAAGAGCCGTTGCGTCAGCTGGCGGATTTTCTGTTGCAGCGGGAATATTAGCCGCTGATCCAATTAATTGGATTTTAATTGTGCGGGCGGAGGCGAATGCCTAAATTCGAAGCACTCCGTTCCCGCGGTTCTTCGGCAGAGGCCAGCTCCCAGAGCCATTGGGACGAGTCCCGCAAGGAGTTGCACTTTCGGATAGACGTGGATCGTTATGTGCAGGGAGACAGACCTGGCAGCAGTCTTAGCGCTGCGCGCGGAGAAGCGCCGGGTTCGGCGGCTACGGCATAGACAAAATAAAAACCCCCGCCTGGAAAGGAAGGGGGATAATCGATATGTAAAAAACTTGAGGATGTAAAGTTACGCTGCTTACCTGTTTGACGACCTTTTGAGCCGGACTTTAACGTAGCGTACTTTTTGATTAATTTTACAGCATGACGCTGTATACGACTCAACTATGAATGTGTCAGGAAACATGAGGAGGCGGCCGGCATCGGATAACAAGGTTTTGATAGCCTTGACCTGTCTGCTGTTATTTGTTCCCCAGCTTTCCTACAAATTTTATCTCGCTGCAAATATTCCCACGGTCTTTGCAAATCAGCAGCTGAGCTTTGCCCATGTTGGCCATTCCACTAACGTTCACAGTTCTTTTGGGCATGACCGGCGTCATCGGCTTCGGATCGACAAGCGTTATGCGCTGAATCAGGCGGCGGCTTTACCGGAAACTGAGCTTGTTTTGGGCCATCGTTACAGCAATGGGCTGCTGATCCTCGGTCATCCGGGCTGCGTGTTGTTCGATTCTTTTCTTCTTCATCATCTTGTCAGGGGACCTCCTGCATTCACGTCAGATAAGATCCGATTGGTTTAACATTTTTGACGAGTTCAAAGCGTATTCTTATGAGTATTCTTCTTATCGCACCCAAAAGCGAGAGAACAGAAGCGCTTGCCCAATCTTTACGTGAAGAAGGATATGAAGTAGATCTGGCCTTTGAAGGATGGGCCGGTAAGCGATTATTGGAGAAAGCAGCCTATCAGGTAACGATTATAGAGAACAGGCTTCCGGATGTAGAAGGGAGTCAATTGTGTAAAATGATCAGCGAGGATTATAAAGAAAGCAGCTTATTGCTGATCGCCTCTCCAAACCAGTGCAACGTATTGGAGGGGTTTGCCGCCGGTATCGACGAATACATTCCCCAGCCGGCAGATTGCAGGGAGATCATTGCCCGCGTAAAGGCGCTGACCCGGCGTGGCAAGTTTCTTGTCCCCATCAACCGGTTAAAAGCCGGTGATATCCTGTTGGATCTGGACAGCAAGGAGGTAAACAAGGGCGGCCGGCAGGTTGACGTCACGGCAAGCGAATTCCGGTTACTGGAGTTTATGATCCGTAACAAAAACAAAGTCCTTTCAAAAAAGGAGATCGCTTTTGGGGTATGGGGCTATGATATCGAAGAAAAGATCCGTAAACTAACCGTGCATATGAAGAAGCTGCGGGGCAAGCTGACTGCTGGCAGTACGGACGACTGTCATATCTATACGGTATCCAGGCGGGGATACATTATGATGGAAAAAGCCTGAATGGTGACGGCGGCCAGCCCCCGCCGCCGCTTATTGGTTTTGCCGGTATTTATCCATCGTCCTCCAGTATTTGTCCTTATAAACGGAGTAGTCGATGGTGAGTGTGCCGGCAAATTTTTCGATTGCACGTCGGACCGCCTTGGATGATTCCCTGAATTCTCTGCAGGCGAAATAGATCGTACGTATTCCTTTATAGGTTTCAACGCCCAGGTTCAGGCAGCCTGCTGCGGGGTTGAGCCGGGTCCCCAGTTCTTCTTCCAGCAGGCGGATGCGTGTAAAGGTCTTTGTGTCGGGCATACCGTTGTTCCCCGGGCCAAAATTGACTTCGATGGCCGTCATCCAGGGGTAGGCCATTCTGCCATCCCACTCGAGGAGGCTTTGGTTGAACAGCGCCACGGCGGGCAGGCCTTCCTGATCCTCGCCGTTCATCAGCGTAAAGTTATCCTGGTTGTCAAACCAGCGGTCGTTGTATTTTTCGACAAACTCCTTTTGCTTCCAGATGAGGAACTCTTCCAGTTTTGTCATAGGGATCAGGGGGGGGATGACTGGGCGAGGAACCTTTGATATAGAGGTCGTCGATCAGGGTGGCAGAATTCAGTTCGCCAAGATAGTTGTCGAGGAAAAGGTAGACGCCTTGCTGGATATCCCCTTTGTTCTCTTCGGTCAGACCGTCATGGACAATGGTCACGACGATCTCGTCGGGATATCCGGGCTCTTCTTCGTAAAAGAAGGACAGCGTTTCTGTGCTGAAGGTATGATGGCGTGTTTCCAGAGAAGTGCCATGGACGGGCTGGCTGAGTGCCGTGAATATCCAGCCGCCGATTGTCGGGGCTGAGGCGATGAACTCTTCGACAAAAACAAAGGATTCGATATGACCTTCGGCGGAGACGACCAGTTCTGCTGTATTCTCATTAAACATACCCACCTGGCAGGCAAAATTCTCGTTTATCTCCCTGAGTTTGGGCATGACCAGGGAAAGGAAGTTCTCGTCGACCTTTTCGTGGCTGCGGACGACCTGTTGAAAGGCTTCCCGCTGCGGTTCGAACCAGCTCCAGAAATCTACCGGCGCCGACGGCTGCGGTGTTTCTTTCGCTGGACTGGTCTTATTGAAGAGTCTTTTAATAAAATTCATAAACCCTAAGTTTAATCAAATTTCCCTAATTTTCGTTCGCAATTCATCCCTAACTTACATATATAAACTATCGCTGATGTCAACCTCTCTGTTCCGTAAAAAATCGCTTGAAAAGATCATTCAGGAGTCGGCTGAAGGAGGTGGTGACGGACATGGCGGCGGTCTTAAAAAGGTATTGGGGGTTAAAGATCTTACTTTTATGGGGATTGCCGCTGTAGTGGGGGCGGGTATCTTTTCCACGATCGGTTCGGCAGCAGCGGACGGCGGTCCCGGGATCTCGCTGTTGTTTGTGTTGACGGCGATCACCTGCGGTTTTTCTGCGCTTTGTTATGCGGAGTTTGCAAGTCGTATCCCGATTGCGGGCAGCGCTTATACTTATGCTTATGTTTCCTTTGGAGAGTTGGTTGCCTGGATCATCGGCTGGGCATTGATCCTGGAATACGCCATCGGCAATATCGTAGTCGCTATATCCTGGAGCGGCTATTTTAACGACCTGTTGCATGCGTTTGGTATCCATTTACCGGGCTGGCTGGTGACGGATACGGGGACGGCAAAGGAGGCTTTTGAGACGGCGGTGATCAAGCTGCAGACGCCTGCTGCTTTGACCGCAGATGCGAAAGCGGCTTATCAGGGAGCGATCGATGCCTGGAATTCTTCTCCGGTCATTGGCGGATGGCATTTGTTTATGAATATTCCCGCCTTTGTGATCGTTTGTATCATCTCCTATATCACTTATGTCGGTATATCGGAAAGTAAAAAGACGACCAATCTCATGGTTGTCTTTAAGATTTGCGTGGTGATCTTGGTCATTATCATCGGCGGCTTTTTTGTGCATACGGAGAACTGGACCCCCTTTCTTCCAAATGGAATGGGGGGGGTGTTGAAGGGCGTGTCTGCTGTCTTTTATGCTTATATCGGATTCGATGCGATATCGACTACGGCAGAAGAATGCACCGACGCGCAGCGTGATCTGCCCAAAGGAATGATCTATTCTCTTTTGATCTGTACGGTTCTTTATATCCTGATTGCGCTGGTCCTGACGGGGATGGTCAATTATTCGGAGTTGAATATTCCCGATCCGCTGGCGTTTGTATTCAACCGGGTGCACCAGCATTGGTTTGGCTATTTTATCGCGGTGAGCGCGGTCGTTGCCACGACCAGCGTACTGCTGGTGTTCCAGCTGGGACAGCCCCGTATCTGGATGAGCATGAGCCGGGACCGCCTGCTGCCCAGGGCTTTTGGCAAGATCCATCCAAAATACAAAACACCGTGGTTTTCGACGATCATCACGGGGATCATCGTGGCAGTGCCTTCTTTGTTTGTAGGCAGCGGTTTGATGACGCAGCTGACCAGCATCGGGACTTTGTTTGCGTTCGTACTGGTCTCCTGGGGGGTATTATTCCTGCCAAAGGTTTCGGGCAGGGGAAAAGGGTTCAGACTGCCATATATCAATGGCCAGCTGATTGTACCCCTTTTGTACGCCGGATATCTGTTTTTGTTCCGTCACCGGTTGGGAGATGACCTGGGTCAGTTTACAAAAGACGGACTGCAGGAAATGCTTTTCCTTGCCTATACCTTACTCGCGGGAATACTTACGATTGTCACTATTCTCAAGAAATATTCTGTTATCCCCGTTTTGGGTGTATTGTTCTGCGCCTATCTGCTGATCGAGATACCGGCTATCGCCTGGGAATGGTTTTTTGCGTGGATGGCTATCGGCCTGGTGATTTATTTCCTTTATGGATACCGCAAGAGCTCGCTTGGAGACGAGCCCGCCAGGTAGCGGAGAATTTGTCGTAAATTCGTGGTATTATTTAGTATTATGGCACGGGGCGTAGGGCCCGAGCAATAGCGAAAGGCAGGAACGAGGAGAAGCGATAGCTTCGACGAAGTTCGGCATTTGACAATTGAAAATACGTAATAGAGCAAATGAAATTTGAAGTTGGCGATAAAGTGGTGATCCAGCATTCCAATGACGAAGGGGAAGTGATTGAGATCATCAATGATAAAATGGTACTGGTCGACGTGCGCGGGGTAAAGTTCCCGGCATATACGGATCAGTTGGATTTTCCTTATTTTAAGCGGTTCACGGAAAAGAAGCTTTTCCCTGCCGCTCCAAAGCAGAAGAAATATATCGACCAGCTGCCGCCGGAGAAGCCGGCGCCTGGAAAGAAGAAGGAACCGATAGCAAAGCTGCCGGATGGCGTTTGGCTGACGTTTTTGCCCGTTTGGGATAGTGATGAATTTGGCGATGACGTAGTCGAATCGCTGAAGATCTACCTGGTCAACAATACGTCGCTGGATTACCAGTTCTCTTACCATCTGAACTACTTTGGCAAGAGTGATTTCGACCTGGACAATTATATCTCTTCATTGGGGGATTTTTATTTGCATGATATCCCGTTTGCCAATCTTAATGACAACCCGGTCTTTGAATGTGAGTTCTCGCTTGTCAAACCCGACAAGGGGCTGGCGGATCATTATGAGACGAATCTGAAGCTGCGTGCCAAGCAGGTGTTTGGCAAGATCGAAGAGATCCGGAAGAGCGGAGAGGCTACGTTCTCTTTTAAACTCTTTGATAAATATCCGTTCCGCGAGGTGGTGGATACGACGCCGGAGCTGGATACGCGAAGCATCCTGGCGGGATCGGGTTTCCGTATCTATGAGGCATCCAAGGCCCGGCATCATCTGGAATCTGCCCGCAGCGAGCTGGACCTGCATGCGGAAAAGCTAACGGATAAAGCGGCTTCTCTCGATCCTTTTGAAATCCTGACGCTGCAGCTGCAGACCTTTGACAAATACTTCGATCTGGCCGTTGCGCATCATCTGCCGTCGATGATCGTTATCCATGGGGTGGGGACGGGAAAGCTGCGGGACGAGATCCACGAGATCCTGCGCAGCCGTCGGGAAGTAAAGTCCTTTGTTCATCGCTATGACCCCCGGTTTGGCTACGGGGCGACGGAGATCTTCTTCGACTACGGAAAAAAGAAATAGCATTATCTTTACACCGCTACCAACCGGGTTATCGCTCCCTTTACTGGGTGAGGAAAGTCCGGACAGCACAGGGCAATGTACCGGTTAAGAGCCGGGGAGCGCGGTAACGCGTTAACAGCAAGTGCCACAGAAAATAACTGCTCTGCGAGAGCGGAGTGAGGGTGAAAATGTGGGGTAAGAGCCCACGGTTGTAACAAGTAATTGTTATGACGGGTAAACCTTGCATGCTGAAATGCCACGTATACCGGTGATTGAGGGCGGCCCGCCCGATGCCGGAGGGTAGGCAGCTAGATCCCGTCAGTAATGGCGGGGCCAGATAAATGATGACCACCCGCCGGATGCACGTCACCGTGCATCCGGCGGGGACAGGATCCGGCTTACAGGTTGGTAGCTTTTTTTCTTGTCCTGAGACGGACAGCCGGGTGACCGGAAACGGACGACTTCCTTTCTCTATTTTTTATTGTGTGTTGATTTTCATTTGGTTGAAAATCTGGCACCCTAGTCGCTGCGTTCTTCCAACCAACACGCGCGCGTATGTTCCGCAACTATTACAAGATGGCGATCCGTCATCTGTCCCGCACTCGTCTGTTTTCCCTGATCAATATTATCGGGCTTGCCCTGGGCATTACATTTACGCTGCTGATCGGCGTGTTTTGCTGGAGTGAATGGCAGGTCAACCGCCAATTGAAGAATGTGGACCGTCAGTATATTCTGACCAGTAGCTGGAAGGATCCCAATATGGGCTATCCGATCACGGCGCCAGGACAGCTGGCGAGGGCGCTGAAGGAGAATTATCCCGCGCTGGTGGCCAATTACTATCGTTTTGACGGGGTCACTACGGTGGTTGCAATTGGGGACAGGCAGTTCCGGGAAGAGGTCCAGATCGGGGACAGTACGCTGCTGGATATGTATGGGTTCAAACTGTTGTATGGGGATGGCCGGACGGCATTGAATGCGCCTTTTACCGTGGTGATCACGGCAGACAAGGCAATAAAATACTTCGGGAAAACCGACGTGGTCGGACAGTCGATCGTTATCGACAACTTCTCCGGCGGCAAGCAGAATTTCAAAATAACCGGCGTGCTTCCCGAACCAACTCGAAATTCAGTCACCTGGCTCAACGACGCGAATGACAATCGGGTATTGGTCCCCGCTTCCAATCTCTCTTATTTCGGCCGGAACATGGACTGGCCCAACGTGCATATTGTAAGCTATATCGAATTGCAAAAGGGCGTCCGTCCTGCGGCGCTGGACGAGCCTATCCGGCGGTTGATCAGGCAGAATTGCGATCCGCGGACGGCGGCCAGTCTCACGATCCGGCCTGATCCCTTGCTGAGTTATTACTTTACCGGGAATGGAGGCGGCGTGCAACGCGTGGTCTTCACGCTGGTATTGATCGGCGGATTTATCCTGTTGATGGCGATGGTCAACTTTATCAATTTATCCGTCGGCAAGTCTTCGGTGCGGATGAAAGAGATCGGTATCCAGAAAGTGATGGGAAGTCTGCGCCGGCAATTGATCGGGCAATTCCTGATCGAGTCGGTGGTGCTGGCGATGATCGCGATGCTGGTCTCGCTGCTGTTGTATCTGTTGCTGAGACCTTTCTTTGCATCGATGGTTGGAAAAGAGATCCCTTCTCTTTTTCGTCTTCCTCTGATGGGATGGGGGGTAATCCTGGTATTTACGATCGGGACTGGTTTATTGGCGGGGGCTTATCCGGCCTTCCTGTTGTCTTCTCTTGGATCGATAGACTCTTTAAAAGGAAAGGTTGGACAAGTGAGCGATAAGATCTGGCTGCGGAAAGGGCTGGTTGGGTTTCAGTTTGCAACAGCCGCAGTCGTGCTGGTGGCTGCGATCATTATCTCGCAGCAGATCAATCTTTTCTTCAGCGACCGGCTGGGATATGATAAAGAGTATATCGTCACTGTGCGGACGACAAGGGATTGGAGTTTGAGCGGAGTCATGCATATGGAGTCCGTGCGCCGTGGGTTTATGGAATTGCCGGGCGTAAAAGATGCGTCGCTTTCCTTCGAGATCCCGGATGGCAACAATGGCGGCAATATCAATCTCTGGAAGGAAGGCGGAGACTCTACGCGGCCATTGGTGGCGCAATCCTTAATGACAGACGAGCACTATGCCGATACCTATAAGATCCCGATGGCGGCGGGGGAATACTTTCAGCCAAAGGGCGAGAGCAGCTTGTCCGATTCGTTGACGATCGTGTTGAATGAAACGGCGGCAAGGCGGATGGGCTGGCAGCAGCCGTCGGCGGCCATCGGGCAAAGGGTAAGGATGGCAGGCTTTCCCTTATTGCTTACGGTTGGCGGCGTGGTTAAAGACTTTCAGTTTGGCTGGATGAAGACCAGTATACAACCGGACGCGATGTTGAGTCTTCATTTGACCTGGCAATATCGTATGTTCTCCTTCAAATTGCAACCGGGGAACCTCCCCCAGACGATGGAGCAACTGCAAAGGAAATGGGCGCAGCTGATGCCGGGTACACCTTTCGAATACCGGTTTATGGACGAAAATCTGCAGGCTATCTACAAGACCGAACTGCAGCTGAAGTCTGCGGCTTCAACGGCGGCAGGGTTGATGTTGATCATTGTCTTGCTGGGAATTGTCGGGCTTTTGTCTCTGAGTGTGCAGAAGCGCACAAAGGAGATTGCGATCCGTAAGGTAATCGGGGCTTCTGTGGCGGAGATCGTACAGCTTTTCCTGCGGGAGTATCTGCCGTTATTGCTGGTGGCGGGACTGGTGGCTGCGCCGCTGGCCTATGCGTTGATGCAATATTGGCTGAACGATTATGCGACGCGCATAGCTATCACCGTTTGGCCTTTCGTTGCGGCGATTGGAAGTCTTGGTCTTATCATAGGGCTGCTGATCGTCGGGCAGACGATGCGTGCCGCGATGGCGACGCCGGTGAAAAGTTTGAAGGCGGAGTAAGGGGGGGCTTTTCGCCGTTTGGGGGGGCGCGCAGGAGGCCCCCCTTCCTCCGAAAAGCGTCAGGGACGGGAGCGAAGTGCCGTGCACTGTGTACGGCCCGACCCGAAGGGGGACGCCCCGACGGGTCTTTAATGAATAAAGTGTTGGCCGATCCATCCGCCGAATTCCATCATCCAGGCGAGACCGAGGTGTACGATCAGGCCGCCGTAGATGCTGCGGGTGCGGGCGGCGACAACGCCAAGGATAAGCCCGCCGAAGTAGGAGGCGATACATTCCCCCAGTGGTTTGCCGAAATGGATGGTGCAATAGAAGGCAGCCATCGGCAGGATCGCATATTCGCCGGCGTAACGCAGGAAGCCGACGACGAGCAGTCCGCGGAAGAACAATTCTATACCCAGGAAGTCCAGTCCATAGGAAAGCTCATAAAGACCTTTCCAGAGCCAGAGGGGGTGAGCGTAAGCATTGATGAACGCCGTATTTTTTGCCTTTGGATAGAAGGCCAGGAAATCGTGTTGTGTGGAAGCCAGGGCTACCAGCGGAACGAGACACAGCAGCAGCAGGAAGTAGGGGCCTGCTTTGAAATTCTTTTTGGTCAGACCGACGGAGTGGGGAAAGCTATCGCCTTTCAGCCATTGGTTGATATAGCAGGCATAAAGAACGACCAGCAGCAGCAGCAATTTCAACGGAAGCTGAACGAGCATCAGCGTATATTCTCTCCAGGGGAATTGCAGCTGACCGGGAAGAAGTGCGGAAAGGTCCCAATGGACCATTTTGAGTGCAAAATAAAGGGGGGCGATCAGCAGCAGAACGATCATCGGCTTTTGAAAGAAACGGTCGCCGGGTTTTGCTTTTTCTTTCCATCCCCATTCGTATTGCAGACCCCAGGCAAGGGCAAGGACGATGGTATAGAAACCAAAGAACGCGAGTATTTCAAAATACCAGGCGTTGATCAGATGGATACGGGCTTCGATGCCGATGCAGTAGTTGAAGGTAACCAGCGAAGCGACGAACAGGGTCGTGATGATCAGCGCCGGTTTGGAGGTACTCCTGTAATAATCCTTTAGATAGAGTATAAATGACTTCATCAGGAAAGAAAGCTTTCTTTCATCTTGCCCAGGAGATCGGTCTCCAGCATCTTCTGCGCCAGTTTGATCATATTGAGAAAGGATTTGCCGCGGGAGATGCCATGGCCGATGATCACGGGCTTGGTGACGCCCAGCAGGGGGGTGCCCCCATAATATTCGAAGTCAAAGCGGTCAAAATAGGCGCTATCGACCTTATGTTGACGGGAGATATCGAACAGCGATTCTGCCAGCTTCAGGATGACGTTACCGGTAAATCCTTCACAGACCATTACGTCGGCTTTGTCGATGAGCAGGTCGCGTCCTTCGATATTGCCGATAAAATTGATCTGTTGATTTTCTTTCAGGAGGGGATAGGTAGCCTGTGCGAGCAGGTTACCTTTGCCTTCTTCTTCCCCGATGTTCAACAGACCGACCCTGGGCTGATCGATACCCAGGATATGCTGGGCATAGAGTGAGCCGAGGATGGCGAACTGATTGAGGTTTTCGGGTTTGCAGTCGGCGTTGAGGCCCACATCCAGTAATACGCCTGTCTTACCATTCTCCTTGGGGATAACCGTAGAGATGGTAGGGCGTTGGATCCCTTCGATGGGTTTAAGACTGTAATGGGCTCCAACCAGCATAGCCCCGGTATTTCCGGCGCTGATAAAGGCGTCCATCTTGTTCTTTGCCAGCAGGCCAAAGCCTATGGCAATCGAGGACTGCTGTTTTTCCTTCAGGGCTTTGGTGGGATGTTCATTCATTTCGATCACCTGCGGGGCATGAACCACCTGAACCGATGCGGCATCGATTCCGTGTTCGACCAACAGGGGACGAATTTGATTCTCGTCTCCGACTAACCACAAAGTAGCTGGGGCATGGGATTGCTGCAGATAAAGCTGAACGCCTTTCACCGCTTCCAGCGGAGAAAAGTCTCCTCCCATCATGTCTAAACCGATATTCATTCGAAGGCAACTAATTTGTTTCGCCGAAGGCCCATCGGTAACTCAGCACCCGGCTATAGCCCGGGGTCCATCAAACGAAGACCGAACCAGCGGGTAGCCAGTTCGGCACATAATTGTAATAAATCCAATTGCCCTTCAGGGCAAAATTTACTTGATCGGGGATGTTTCAGCAACAACCTTTCCCTTGTAAAACAACTTACCTTCGCTGACGTGTGCACGGTGGCGAACATGGATTTCACCTGTTGTGCTATCGGTGCTTAAAGTTACTTTCTCAGCCTTATAATGCGTCCTTCTCTTGGCACTGCGCTGCTGGGAATGTCTTCTTTTCGGATTTGGCATATCACATCTATTTTAAAGTAACCAATAATTAATTATTTCCTGGCGGAAGGTCTTTGAACTTTTCCAATCCTTTCCAGATCGGGTTAAGCGGTTGACTCTTCTCGCTCTCTAATTTCCTGAGCATATCCAGCACTTCTTTGTTGCAGTGCGGTCCCCCCATTTCCTCCGGCTTACACATGCGCTGCATGGGGATGCTCAGATTGATGAATTCATAGATCCAGTCGGAGAGATAAAGGTGGCTTTCGCCCTTGGATATATAATATACATCCGGATCTTCTTCCTGCTGATTCATGATCTCGGGGTCTTCCACCAGTTTCACCAGGATGTTGAATTCATCCCAGAGGTCGAGGGGAAGGGTGTTACCGCAGCGGTCACAGGTGATCTCCACCTTTCCGCCCACCTCGAATTTCAGGAGCATGAAGCTGTTCTTTTTATCCAAGGACAGTTTTACCTGAGCATCGACGTGACGGAAGTCCTGCTGGGAGTACGCCTCAAAGAACTTGTCCGTTATACGGTAAACAAACTCATGAATACCAGCCTTAAGGCCCACAAACGCTATTTCATATTCCCGTCGGCTGCTCATGACTGCTTTTTAAAGAGCTTGCAAAGGTAAGGATAAATTGTTATAAATCAGGAAGAGGTTCCGAAATATTTGCACATTTTCGGGGAAGGTGTGGAAAATTGGCGGATGGTTTTATCGAAATTACGTCCAAACGGCTAAATTACAAGGATATGGAACGAATCACTCCCAATGATGCCCCGGACGGACGACCTGCCAGGGCGGATGAACGATCTGATGGACGCCCTGATTGGGTGAATGATCGCCTGGATAGGACCGATGGGAACTTCCTTGAGGCCACCGGTGGCGCAGATGAACGCTTGGGTGCACACTCCCGCGGGGCCGCCGATGAGGCGGATGAACCTCAGGCCGGTGCGGTCCGGATCGGGATTGCCGGCCCCGGTCATGCCGAATTAATTGCCGATCTGGCCCGGCGGACCTTTTATGACGCGTTTGCGGCACAGAATACAGCAGAAAACATGCGGATCTTTCAGGAAGAGCAGTTTACCCGGCAAATGCAGATCGCCGAAGTAGGCGCGCCGGGGCGGACCTTTTTCCTGGCCTGGGTGAATGGAAAGCCTGTCGGGTTTGCGTCCATGCGGGAGAGTCCGCCTCCCCGCGCGCTTGGCGCGGTGTCAGCCATAGAGATTGTGCAGTTGTATTCGGAACAGAAGACGATCGGGAAGGGAGTGGGAAAGGCTTTGATGGCGGCCTGCCTGGAGTTTGCCCGGCAGAAGGGAAAGGACTGGGTTTGGCTGGGGGTATGGGAACATAATCCCAGGGCAATTGCTTTTTACAGCAAATGGGGGTTCGAGCGTTTTGGGGAACATATTTTCCTGGTCGGCCTCGACGCCCAAACCGATTGGTGGATGAAGAAGAAGCTGTGATGGGGCGACATCCCCACCTCATGACAACCTCTCTCCGCTGGGCGGCCGGATGGCTGGGCCGCTCCTTACATGATCATGATCTTGCCCGCGTCGATCAGGGGATGGGTGGGATCTGAGATCCGGTAAAAGAAGATCCCTGCACCCCAGCCATTGGTCGGTATTTCAAAGCTGGTGCTGTTGACGATAAAAGTCCCGGTCAGGGTGCCGTTGGCATTGAAGAAATTGATCGTATAAGGCTGATCGTGATTATTATCCATAAAGAGCGTGGCGCCCATATGCAGGACGGTCGGATGCAGTCTCGGCAGATCGCCCCGTGCAATCGTGGCTTTTACCACGGCCGACAACTGGTCGCTCCCGTCTTTCATGACGGTTCTCAAGCGGTAATAGTTGGTTTGGGCCGTTGGATAGGTATCCATATCGGAATAGGAACTGTCTTCGTCTATAGACCCTTTTGAAACGACTTCGTGTAATGGGCTGAAGTAAGTACCGTCGGAGGATTTTTCAATCACATAGTGATCGACGTTAGTTTCGTTGCCGGTGCTCCATCTCATGATGATAGCGTTGTTTTCGGGATAGGCGAAGAAACGGTAACCGTCTGCGAAAGTAGTTTGGATGGGCTTGCCATCCTGTCCAAATGATGATTGGCCTTTGGTCTGAGCAACAGCCAGCAAAAGCAGGCTGCCGGAGATCAGGCCTGAAAAAATGATCTTTTTCATGTTCCCTGATTTGATAACAAAGTTAGAGCAAAGGCCGTGCCCGCAGGGTTAATGAAGCGTTATTGACCCCGCAAAACCTTGTCTATTAATGTGGTTTTAATTCAGCTTGAGCGCCCGGCTTTTTTGGGGATTTCAAAATGCGATCCGGAAGGTCCAGTAATTCTTCTGGTACTTACTCAGATGGTGATGGACTTTTGGTCTTAAAGCCTTTAACGTTTCAGCAATTTGCTGTTTACGATCTTCTCCATCAACTCCTCTTTCTGGTATTTACTGATCGGCACCTGATAAGTGGCTACATGAAGGATATTGCCTTCGATGGAGTTGATCTTGTCGATGGACACGATATATGATTTGTGGGGCTGGACGAATGCGCCTGCTGGAAGTTTTTCCTGCAGCATTTTTAGCGTGAGGTGGATGATGATCTTTTTCTCCCGGGTATAGATGGCGACATAATTTTCAAGCGCCTCTGCAAACAGGATATCGGCAAAGTGGATCTTCTCAAGCCGGCTGTCGGCTTTTACAAAGATATAGTCGTTTGACGCGCCGGGCTGTTGCTGGCGGAAATAGTCGTAGGCTTTGTTGGCAGCGCGCAGAAAGCGTTCAAAGGAAATGGGTTTGAGCAGGTAGTCCAGCACCTCCAGTTCAAAGCCCTGCAGCGCATATTTTTCATAGGCCGTGGTAAAGATGACACGGGGCGGAGTACTGAGATTTCTGAGGAATTCTATGCCGGTCATATAGGGCATTTCGATGTCGAGGAACAGCAGGTCGACGGTCTCCTGCTTTAACAGGGAGTTCAGCTCCAGCGCATTTTCGCAAACGCCTTTTAACTCCAGAAAATCGATCTGTTGGATATACCCCTGGAGGCCTTTGCGGGCAAAGGGCTCGTCGTCTGTCACTATACATTTTATCTTTCCGCTCATGGTCTTGCGATTGCTGGTTAAATGATACGCGTTTAGGGCTGCAGTGCGGCGGCATTTTCTGATCCGCGGGGTTCGACCGCTGTTCGGCGACATTGCTTGTCCCGCGGTATTGGCCGGCTGCTCCGGCGTTGCTCTACCGACTGTTATCCCATCCCTATTGGTACTGCAGCGTCAATTCTGCGATAAAGGTATTGTCTTTTTTTTGCGTAAGCAGCTGGTGTCTTCCAGGGTACAGCAGCGCCAATCGGCGCTGAAGGTTTTCCAGGCCGATGCCTTTGGCTTTTTTATCCGTCAGTCTGGCGGGCAGCGCCGCCAGGTCTGTCGGGGTATCGTTGATTACCTGAAAGACAATATTGTTTTCCTGCAGGGCGGCCTTTATACAAAGCCGGTAGCTGCCGCCAACATATTTGAACGCGTTTTCCACCAGCGGCAGGAACAGCAGCGGATATACTTTTTGTTCCTGCAGCATTTTGTCGAGCTGTAAGGAAAGCTGCAGCTTTTCGCTGCTGCGCGTTTGCTGGAGTTGGACAAAATTTTGCAGATAGTGGATCTCCTGGCAGACCGGGACGGTTTGCTGCTGGTCATACAGCTGGTAACGCAGCAGCTCGGAGAACTTTTCCACGCTTTTCTTTGCCGCCGCAATGTCTTCGTCCATTTGAAAATAGATCGTGTTCAGCGCGTTGAACAGGAAATGCGGATGGTACTGTGCCTTTAGAAATTTCAGTTCGGTCTCGAGGTGATCGGTGGTGATCTTTTGCAGCTGAACTCTTTCTGCGATATAAGCCTGCAAAAAGGTTTGACTGCGAACGATGCCATAGCAGATCAGCGAATACAACAGCGGTATCGTATTGATATCCGCAAGGTCGTACCACTGCAGACCGTCGTCGGTAACCGCCGCCATCGTCGTGAGGAACAGATTCTGGAAGATAAGGTTGAGCAGGAATAAATAGCCCAGTTCGCGCATTATCCTCCGGGTGCTGATATCGTTTACAGGCCAGCGCCGGTCAAACCAACGCAGCAACCTGCGGAAGAGCCATACGAACATATAACTGTAAAGGACCGTCGCGCCGAATTCCGTGATCTGCAGCTGCCAGTGTCTTCTCCAGAATTTCATTCCCGTTACCGTGTCCAGCAGCAGCCGGATCGTAAAATAGACGACCGCGCCGTACAAGGGTGGAAAAATATATTTCCCGAAGAAGGACACCGGTTTGCCCTCCGGATTGTTTGCAGGATTCATCGTGAAAAGATACAATTTTCGGTTAAGACAAGTGTTTACACATGACCCAGCGGAGGTTGTCGATAAAAGTGAGTCTGCTTTGGGCGGAGCGGTTGGGCGTCGGTGTGCAGGCCGGTGACGCGGAAGCAGTTGTGGCAGAAGTTGCCGCAGCGGCGGCCGATGACTCAGACGCGGCCGATGACTCAGATGCGGCCGATGCCGCAGCGGCGGTCGATGACTCAGATGCGGTCGATGACTCAGATGCGGTCGATGACTCAGACGTGCTCGATGACTCAGACGCGGCCGGAGCCGGAGCGATGGCCGGGATGGGGAGGACGGGTTCCATGGTCAAAGATTTTATTTCGGTAAAACTATCCAGGAATAGACGCCCGGCCTGTTTCTTTTGACCAATGGACGGAATATAGTGATAAAAAGCGCGCCCTCCCGCAGAGGACGGGAGGGCGCGCTTATGGATAAAAGAAATTAAATGATAATGATCAGCAGCAGAATGATGATGATCAATGCGCCTACGGAAATATAGATACCCGTAACCGCTTTCGATTCATGCTTCATTGCCTTGAGCTCGGCTCTCAGCGCTTTGCGGTCTTCTTTTGTCAGCTGGCTCTTGTCCATTGACCGGATGTACTCTGTCCTTGCCTTCATTTCCTGAACAAGCTCTTCTTTTTGTTCTTTTGTCATCGTCGCCAGAACTTCTTTTGATGGCAGCGCGAGGGGAGCGCTTGCGGCGGCAGGGTCGGCGCAAAGACCCCGTAAAGAAAAGAAGAGAAGGAGTACAGGCAGATAAAAAATAATTTTCCTGATTTTCATGTTAATTCATTTTAAAGTTGATGTGCGGTATTATTCTCTGCAGATACATTTTCAAAAGCTGTTCCCCCTGAAAAGGAATCGGAATCATTTACTTAAAACAAAAAAGTGTGGAACAAATTCCACACTTCTGTTTTAACTGAGTTAATTTTTTTCGGCCGGCGGCTGCGGCTCGTGATATTCGTGTAACCATAGTTTGACGATGGAGTCGGTAATTTCAATCAGCTCTCCGAAGGAATCAGGTTTTCGGAGGAAACAGCTGGCGCCAAGTTCGTAAGAGGTCTTGCGATCCTGTAATAAGGTGGATGTGGTCAGAACAATGATGGGGATCTGGCTGAACTGTTTGTTGGCCCGGATCTCTTTCAATGCGTGTAAGCCGAGCATACCTGGCATGTTCAAATCCAGCAGGATCAAGGCAGGAAATTCAAGATCCGTCGAATACAGCGATTCCAAAAGGGTTTCAGCATTTTCGATAAAGACATAATCAATCTGGGGGCTCTTTTCAAGGAAAGCGTCCAGGATTATCTGCCTGTCGTCCGGGTCATCGTCGACGATGTAGATCAATTGCGAATTGCTTTTCATAAAAATTTAATGGTTGTTCTTGACGATAAAAAGGCCAGGCTGTATATTAATTTTAAGGGTATACTAAAGTTATTATTTTACGGCAAATTCGCTACCTTAAACCCGTTTTTCTCTCTGAACATCAAGTTTGTATTTTCCGCTAAGACACTTATACTATAACCTTGCCAAATATATGGCGCGGGAGTTGTGCTATAAATGGCCGGAAAGCAATTTTTTAGATGCGAACCAATATCGTATTGTCATTAAATAAAGAAAAAGTTCAATATGGGACTCGCCAAACCCACAAAGAAAAAAGCTATTGTCTCTGTCCGTGCCGCCAGCAATGGCGTAACCGCTAAAAAGTCTCCTCCTACAAAAAAAACAGCCGGGGCCCGGAATATCGCTATACGCCAGCCTGTCTATGCTCAGGACAGCACCCTGCTGGATGACAAAGAAATGCTTCATATCCTGCTGCAGGTTCGCAATGGTAACTTTACTGTTCGGATGCCTATCGGCGAGACGGGTGTGAAAGGGCGGGTCTATGATACGTTGAATGAAATTATTTCTCTTAATGAAGAGATGATGCGTCAGTTTACAAGAGCCGGCAATACGATCGGCAAGCAGGGTAAGCTGACCCAGCGTATTGAAGTGCCCAATGCCAGGGGAATGTGGGCTACGGGTGTCGACTCGCTCAATTCGCTGATCTCGGACCTGGTGCATCCGACGATCGAGATCGCGCATGTGATCAGTTCGGTGGCCAAGGGTAACCTTTCCCAGCAGATGCCGCTGGAGATCGGCGGGCATGCCTTGCAGGGGGAGTTTTCCCGTATCGCAAGGGAGGTGAACGACATGGTGAAGCAGCTGAACCTGTTCTCGATGGAAGTAACGCGCGTGGCGCGTGAAGTAGGTTCCGAAGGGAAACTGGGTGGTCAGGCCAAGGTAAAAGGCGTTGCCGGGGTGTGGAAGGATCTGACGGATTCGGTAAACCTGATGGCGGGTAATCTGACGGCGCAGGTGCGTAATATCGCGGATGTGACGACGGCAATTGCGAAGGGGGACTTGTCCAAGAAGATCACGGTGGACGTAAAGGGTGAGATCCTCGAATTAAAGAATACGATCAATACGCTGACAGATCAGCTGAACTCTTTTTCTTCGGAAGTAACGCGTGTGGCGTTGGAAGTAGGGACAGAAGGGAAGCTGGGCGGTCAGGCGCATGTGCGCGGCGTCGGCGGTACCTGGAAGGATCTGACCGACTCGGTAAATGCGATGGCTTCCAACCTGACGGGCCAGGTACGTAATATTGCCGAGGTGACGACGGCGGTGGCCAAAGGTGACTTGTCGCGTAAGATCACGGTGGATGTAAAAGGGGAGATCCTGGAACTGAAGAACACGATCAATACGATGGTGGATCAGCTCAACTCCTTTGGTTCGGAAGTAACGCGTGTGGCGCGTGAGGTCGGTACGGAAGGAAAGCTGGGCGGCCAGGCGGACGTGCCCGGGGTCGGCGGTACC